>NZ_JBRCHD010000025.1:0-11549 GCF_053489755.1 Rhodoflexus sp. | reverse complement strand
AGGCATTTGCTTTGGACTCACGGCGTTGCTTTTTTCCAAAATGGCGCATTTCTGGCAAAATCTGTTCAAAAATTATATCCATTATGCGCCTTTGCGACCTGTTGCAGGTGGCGCAATCATTGCTTTGGCGGTGTGGGCATCGGGCACGACAAAGTACATCGGTTTGGGTGTACCAACCATTGTGGCTGCCTTTGCAGACGATTTGCCTTTCTATGATTTTTTCGTCAAAACATTGGCAACTACTTTCACACTTGGAGCAGGCTTCAAAGGCGGTGAAGTTACGCCGCTATTCTTTGTAGGTGCTACGTTGGGTAATGCACTGAGCGAACTGATTCCGTTGCCTGTTGCTTTGCTGGCAGGCATGGGGTTTGTTGGCGTTTTTGCGGGAGCAACCAATACGCCAATCGCCTGTACGCTGATGGGCATTGAACTGTTCGGAGTGGAAAGCGGCGTTTTTATTGCGCTTGCCTGCGTAGTGGCTTACCTCTTTTCGGGACATACGGGCATTTACGGCTCACAGATCGTTGGCAGCGTTAAGCACGGGCTGCATCTGCGAAAAAAATCGCGAAAGATTAGCGAGTTATAGCCTAATTTTGCTTCTTTTTAAATTCATATGGTAATGACCTCATTCAATCCTTGGCATCATGTTCACCCAGGCGAAACCTGCCCGAAATTAGTGAATGGCATCATTGAAATTCCTAAAGGCACACGCGCCAAATATGAGTTGGATAAAGACAGCGGCTTGATTAAATTAGATCGCGTACTGTACTCTTCGGTTTACTATCCTGCCAATTACGGCTTTATTCCGCAAACCTATTGCGATGATAAAGACCCCTTAGACATCCTGATTTTTTCACAGATTGCGATTGTTCCGATGTGTATTGTGGAGGCAAGACCTATTGGTGTGATGCGCATGTTGGACAACGGCGAGGCAGACGATAAAATTATTGCCGTAGCAGCAGGCGACCCAAGTGTAAATCATATTGAGGACATCTCTTTGCTGCCCAAATACTACATTTCGGAGATGCGCAATTTTTTTGAGGACTATAAAAAACTGGAAAATAAAACCGTTGTGGTAGAAGACTTCCTCAACCGCGAGATGGCAGGGCAAATCATTGCGGAAAGCGTTGAGCTGTACAAAGAAATCTTCGGCAAGCGACAAGTGTAAAAATGATAAGAGTCATCCCAAAAATTCAGAAAGACGGATGCAGGCTAATAACAAGGAATAACACAGATTTTTTGATTATTTTTTGAATCAGGAAAGAAACAGCGCATAGAAATCCGTGAAAATCTGCGTAATCAGCTTTCCAAAAATTCAGGATGACTCATGTTAAACTGATTTACTAAGTCCTGAAAACCAACGCATTATACTGCAAAACTCTCGCCGCATCCACAGGTGCGCGAGGCGTTGGGATTGATGAACTGGAAACCTTTGCCGTTTAGACCATCCGAAAAATCGAGAGTAGTGCCTACCAAGTACAACAGGCTTTTCTTATCTACCATGATTTTGATGCCTTTATCTTCAAAAATCTGATCACTTGGTTGTAAAGTGTCATCAAATACAAGGTCATACATCAAACCTGAACACCCGCCGCCTTTTACAGCTACACGGATGTTGTGGTTGTCGGTTTTGCCTTCTTGCAAACGCAGTTCTCTTATTTTATTTTTGGCTTTCTCTGTAACGCTGATCATACAAAACAAGATGGATTTTTTACTGTTGAAACCATTCGGTCATATTGGCTAACAGCAAAATTATGTAAATAGTTCTTCTCTATGACTGAAATCGGGAATTATCGCTGGCGCATATTGGCGCTCCTATTTTTTGCGACCACGATTAACTACATTGATCGGCAGGTGATCGGTATTTTGGCGCCCGTTCTTCAATCTGAAATTGGCTGGAATGAAATTGACTACAGCCGCATTGTAATGGCTTTTCAGATAGCCTATGCAATTGGCATGGCATCTACGGGCTATTTTCTGGACAGGTTTGGTACGCGCATTGGTTTTGCAGTAGCTATTGTGGTCTGGAGTGTGGCGGGAATGGGTCATGCGCTAGCAAGTAGCGTAGCAGGTTTTTTAGTGGCACGTTTTACGCTCGGCATCGGTGAGGCTGCCAACTTCCCTGCCTGCCTGAAAACTGTTTCTGAATGGTTTCCGCCCAAAGAGCGAGCGCTGGCAACAGGTATTTTTAACTCAGGGTCAAATATTGGAGCAATCCTTGCGCCGCTAACCGTTCCATGGATTGCGACTTATTATAGCTGGCAATGGGCATTTATTATTACAGGTGCATTGGGCTTTATCTGGCTGATTTTCTGGTGGAAAATGTACACCAGACCCGAACGGCATTCTGTACTTAGCCCTAAAGAGCTGGCCTACATACAAGCAGAAGATCAGCGAGGCGCGCCCCCTGTGCGCTGGGGGCAATTGCTCGCTTTCCGCCAGACTTGGACGCTTTGCCTGATGCGGTTTATCACCGATCCGGTATGGTGGTTTTTTCTGTTTTGGGTGCCTAAGTTTTTGTATGCGCAATATGGCTTACAACTACAAGCACTTAGCCTGCCGCTAATTGTACTTTTTCTGGTAGCCGACTTGGGCAGCGTATCGGGAGGCTGGCTGTCCTCGTTCTGGTTGAGGCAGGGGCGATCTTTGGACTATGCCCGTCGTAATTCACTGCTCGTATGCGCCCTGTTGGCAGTGCCTGTTTCGCTGGCTGCGCATATGCCCTCTGCCGCCGGCGCTATTGCTTTGGTCGCACTGGCAGCAGCGGCTTATCAGGGCTGGTCTGCCAACATTTTCACAATTATTACTGACTTATACCCTAAAAATGCGGTAGCGTCTATGTCGGGACTGGCAGGTATGAGCGGCGCTATTGGTGGTAGTGTTTTTTCTTCATTCATTGGTTATTTGTTGGAAACAACCGGTAGTTACAAACTCATTTTTGGTGGAGCCGGACTTATTTTTATATCGGCATGGCTATTGCTTCGTGTGTTTTTGCCGATTTTACAAGTAGTTAAAAGTGAGTAGATATACTCATTTTTTATCCAATTGTGTGCGGCATACAACATTTTGATTTTTGACAGGTTACATGATGGCGGTGATGTTTTAGGAAAATCATTTATCTTTACGCACTTTAACCTAATGGCGATGTAATTAACTTCTACTTTAGTTTCGGATGAGGAGTATTTCTTTTAAGATGGTTGTGCTTTGTGTAGCAATGGTATTGCTGGGCAGCATGCCTGCGTTCTATTTTTCCTACACAGAAGCGCGACAGTCAATAGAAAATGACATCAAGCAGTCGCTCCTTAAAGAGACTTCTCTGACCATTTCGGGTATTGATCGTTTTTTGTACGAAAGAAAGAAAGATCTGTTTTCTATTTCGCAGGATCCTGCTTTCAGTGCGCCGCTATCCAATAATGCAGTTAAGCAACGCGAGCGAAATAACGCTGTTCAGCGCCGGCTTGACGAGTTAGCCATTGCCTTCCCGCTTTATCAGAGCCTTACCTATTTCGATACTTCCCGTAATTACATTGCCGATACGCGCATAGAAAATGTAGGCAGAAAGCATACCTATTCCAAATACTGGCCTGAATTGCAAGTGAAGGACTTTACGATGGAAGTTTCCAAATCCGAGTCCCTGAAAATACCCGTGATTCACTTTGCCAAAAAAATTCGGGACGAGAAAGGGCAGTATGTAGGTGTACTCGTTGCGCGGGTGGCGATGAACAAATTACATGACTTGTTCAATCAGATTATCGGTGGTGAAGGTTTGCAGGACGAGTTGCGCAAGAGTTTAGAGATCGTGCTAGTAGACAGCGATGGCTATATCTTGTTTTCCAATAAAAATAAGTTTGCAGCGCTTTCCAAGCGCTATCCTGACATCAAGTACATTAAAAAAATTATAGAATCACCTACCTTCAGCCAGAAAAACCGCTTCATAAGTACAGATAAAGAGATCTACGTACTCGAGACTCAAAAGGGGTATCTGGACTATGCCGGCAGCGGCTGGATCATTATTGCGAAGGCTTCTAAAGAAATTATCTTCAAACCTATTCTGTTTTTGGGCGATCGCTACGCGCGTATTGCATTGATTATCTGCGGTATAGGAACGGTGATAGCTATTGTCGTAGGTCGCTACTTTGCACAGCCGATCGTTTCGCTCAATCAGGCAGCCGAAGAAATGGCTGAGGGTGAGTGGAATGAAATTATTTCGGACGGACGGATGTTCAGGCGACAAGACGAAATAGGCGAACTTGCTCGCAGTTTCCGCAATATGTCGTATCAGTTGGACAAGAAAATCAAGGAACAAAAAGAACTGAATGCGCAGTTGATCTACAAATTTGAAGAGGTACAGCAAAAGACAGAAGAAATCCAAAGCCAAAACGAGAAAATTGCACAGCAGAAAGGCGAGATAGAGAAAGCGCTTTCCGAAATCAAGTTGAAAAATAAAAATATCACCTCCAGTATTAATTATGCGCAGCGCATTCAGTCCGCACTCCTGCCTGAAAAAGAGGCAATTGCGCGTTGCTTTAGCCAGTCCTTTATACTTTATAAACCTAAGGACATTGTCAGTGGCGACTTTTACTGGTTTCGCCAAATGGTCAATGATCGGGGCGAGCCTGTTGCTGTAATGGCAGTTGTAGATTGTACCGGACACGGCGTACCCGGTGCGCTGATGTCGGTTATCGGTAGCAATCTCCTTTACCAAATTGTTGTGATGGAGCGATTGTTAGATCCTGCTCAAATTATCAGGAAAATGGATACAGGCGTTATTAAAACGCTGAAGCAGAATGAGTTATCCTCTAACAGACAAGACGGAATGGATATGACCATTTTTGTCTACAACCAGCACAGCAAAGAACTTGTTATTGCCGGTGCACACCAGTCTGCCTACATTGTGCGCAACGATACCATACACGAAATCAAAGGCGATAAGTTTGCCGTAGGCGGTATTATCAATACGAAAGTAGTACGCACGGTCAATAATCACACATGGCACTGTATGCGTGGTGATATGCTGTACCTCTGTACAGATGGCTATACGGATCAGTTTGGCAACGCCGACGGCGGACAGCCACCTATTAAATTTGGACGGAAGTTTTTCCGCCAACTCCTCAAAGATATCTACTGCGCCGATACCTCGCGCCAAGAAGAAATCCTTTCAGAAACACACAAAATGTGGCGCAACGATGAAATCCAAACCGATGACATTACAGTGATCGGTATTCGCTTCTGAGGTTTATCAGAAAAAAATTTCCTGCGCAAGTCTATAGGTATTGCTGTGTGCCTCAATAATATCTGCTATGCGCGGCGAGTATCCGCCTCCCATGCTGACAGCTATCGGGATATTGTTTGTCTTACAGGTTTGTAGTACAAATCGGTCGCGCTGCTTGCAACCCTCTCTGCTGACCGCGAGTTTACCGAGTTTGTCTGTTGCCAGAATATCCACACCTGCAATGTAGAATATAAAATCGGGTTGTACCTTGTCTATGAGGCGCGGAAGCATGTTGTAGAGCGTTGTCAGATAGAGTTGATCGTCTGCCCCATCGGGCAATCCGATATCCAAATCCGATTTTTCTTTTTGTAGCGGGTAATTTTTTTCGCCGTGCATGCTAAAAGTAAATACACGGCTGTCATTGGCAAAAATCTGCGCAGTACCGTTGCCTTGGTGTACGTCTAAGTCCACTATCAGAATGCGCTGCGCCAATCCCTGATTGAGCAGATAATGCGCCCCGACAGCAACATCATTGAGCAGGCAAAACCCCTCACCACGGTCAGTGAAGGCATGGTGCGTACCACCGGCTATGTTCATAGCTACACCATACTGCCGGGCAAAAAGCGCTGCCTGAATAGTTCCCTGTAGGATAACAATTTCGCGCTGCACCAGGCTTTCAGACAGCGGAAAGCCTGTTTTGCGTATTTCGCTTGGAGAGAGTTGCAGGCTTTTGAGTTTTTCCCACCAAGTCTGGTCATGGCTGGCGAGTATGGTAGCTTCTGCGGCAGGATGCGGGGCAAAAAAATTATCATTAGTGGCTGTGCCCTCATACAAAAGCTGCTCGGGAAGCAGGGTATATTTTTCCATTGGAAAGCGGTGCCCTTCCGGTAGCGGATGATGGTAAATAGGCGACCAAGCTATTTTTAACATATCGGATAATCTGTTTGTAGCCGCAGAATGTTTATACACACAGCAAAACTACCTGCTGAAATTCGTACATTCGCATCGCTTAAAGCATGTTTTGTTATGATTCTGAGAGTTTTATTGGGCTGGTTGCTGCTTAGTGCTGCCGTTGCTCATGCCGATATTGGCGATATTGCAGCTATTAACCGGCTAAAGCGGGAGGCGGAAGTTGCTTTTCAGAGAAAATTTTGGAACGTGGCAATAGATAAGTATAAGACATTGGTAGAACGCTATCAGGTCAAAGAGGCTGCCGTATTGCTGAATCTGGCACATGCCTATTTCCAGACAAAGGAATATGACATGGCGCTACTATACTATGAACAAGCTGCCAAAAGCAAAGACAAGGCAGTGCAAACGGTTGCCTTCCAGCAAGCTGCTGTTATTAAGGCGCAAAGTGGACAGCTGGAAGACGCGCTACGATACCTGCGCAACAGCCTACGTGCTTCTCCCGATAATCAAGCCGCTCGTTACAACTACGAGGCGGTTTATGCTTTGTTAAGCAAGAAGCAACAGCAGGGTGGACAAGGGCAACAGGACAATAAAGATCCATCGCAGCAAAATCAAAATCGCCAGCAGCAGCAACAGAATGCAGAAAATAAGCAGCAGCAACAACAGGGTCAGCAAGCCAAAGACAATGCGCAAACAGGCAATAAAGACGAACAAAGTTCCGAAAAAGGCGACGTGGAAGAGGGGAAAGGCGGTAGCCAATTGCGCAGCAAACGATTGGAACAGGTTAAGATGACAGAAGAAGAAGCCAAAAACATACTCGAGGGTATTCGCAACAAAGAGGTACAATACCTGCAACAAATGCAGCGCCCCGCCAACCGTCGCCCAGATCGTAGCAAACCTGACTGGTAGCCTGCCTAATCGTACACATTGCTGATGTGTGTCAGCATTTGTGGCTGCAAAATGCGAATTTTTCTCTTGTCAATGCTAATAATATTGGCTTCGCGCAATTCCGAGATCACGCGGATAGCGGTTTCTTTAACTGTACCTACAAAACTTGCCAGATCTTCACGGGTGAGGGAAATGGCATGGTCTTCTTCGGTAGATGAGTTAGCGAGTAGTAGTAGCGCCTCTGCTATGCGACTTCGAACAGGCTTATGTGCAAGGTCGCTGAGTTTTGCTTCGGCTTCGTCGGCTTCTTTGCAAATCATTTCCATCAGTGCCTGATAAAAATCGTTGTTATTGCGCAGTAGTGCAAAAAAGTCTGCTTTAGGAATGACACATATACGACACTCTTCCAAGGCTACTGCTGAATAAGTGTACTTGCTTTTTAAAATCAGCGAGCGATAGCCCAAAAAATTGCCTTCGTGGGCAATGCGCATGATTTGTTCTTTGCCATTAGAACTTAGTTTACTGATTTTCACCGTCCCACTATTGATACAGTACAAAGCCGCAGGCACATTGTTTTCTAGAAAAATGTAATCGCCTTTGCGAAATATCTGTGTTGATTTGCTTGAGTTGATTTGTTCAGTTTCTGCTATTCGACAAAAACTGAACAATGATTGCCCTCTGCTTTTACAGTTGTGGCAAACAGGTGTTGCTGATTTCATAATTTTGTATGTTGAAGTTTGCTGATTCAAATATACAAAACTGTCAGGAAAATCTTGTATTTTATTTTTTCAGAATCAATAGCGGCAGGTTTGATGTGAAGGCAAACTCTTTGCTGATGCTTGGTTCAAACAGTCGCTCGATGAAACTGCGCTGCTGATTGAGTACCACTAATAACTCTGACGGATGCGCGTTGAGATAGTCGCGGATACCTGATACAACACTTTGGGCAGTTTGCAACACAAACTCGATCCGCGCGCCTGAAATATGCCAGTACTTGTTTTTAAGACTTTCCATCAACAATAAATCGGTATCTACCTTTGCCTGATCTGCTGAAATGTGCAGGCAGATCAGTTTACTGTCGAATAATTCACCAAACGATAGGAGATCATCTATGACTGCTGTATCCGCTTCGTCAAAGTCTGTCGCATACACTATGTTAGAGATCCCTTTGTAGCTTGTGCCCTGCGGGACAATCAATATCGGGCAACTAACCTGCTCAGCAACTGCACCGGCTACAGATCCTAATAAGATGCGCCCCAACCCGCTTGCACCTTTTGTACCCATCACCACTAATTGATACTCACCCCGCTTAACCATCTCGCCTACATCATCGGCAACTAAGCCCATTTTGACCAACACTTTGACCGATACAGGAGAGCCGTCTGCATAGGAAGGCTTCTCTAACTGATCCCTCAGTACTTCGAGACGCTCGTTCCAGTAAAGTTCCTGATTATCTATTTGCACATTCAAGTAGCTGGGGTCAATTGTTGCAAACTGTACCTCTGTCATCACATAAAAACTGTGATATAGTGTTACCTCAGCACCCGTTTTAGCTGCTATTGCCATTGCATAGTTGAGCGCTGTCAGCGAGTTTTCCGAAAAGTCAATAGGTACAATGATCTGCGTACGTCCTTGCGTGGCAGAGGTTTGTGTTGTATTGGTATTAGCTCTCAGGATATTCATAGCGATAGATCAATGATATTTGCTAACCAAAGGTATAGGCTCAATGAGCAAAACTTTAATGACTTTTGTCATCATTGTTCATAAATTTCAGAAAAGTTAATGCGCTGTACACAACGCGTACGTTTAATGAATCCATCAGAGGTTGCTCAAATCAGGAGTGGGTGTAGCGGATTTACCACCTGCCTTCCGCCTGCAATATATGGACGCATTCGGGGCGGGTGTGGGAGTATCGCCGGAGAGGAGAACGACATGTACCAGACCAAACATAACGAGTTTTTTGCCTCTATATGCAAAGGGTAGCCTACTAACGACGGGGCAGAGATGTCTCCGCACAATGCTTGCGCTGATTGGGCAAACGATCGCTTATGCAGGGCAAATCATCAGCCTGGAAGAGACTTGGGCTTCTAAGAAAGTCCTCACCCCCAATTATCTGGGAGTAGGGACGGGTAATGCCTGCGCCGATGGTGATTCCGGGAATTACAAAACAGTTGTAAGGTCAGGCAGCATATTTCTAAGATCTACGCCATTATTTATTATTGGTACGAAGATGCCAATGCCTGCAAATCGGCAAGTGTGTTGGCATCTTCGGGCTTTTTGTCGGTGCGCCAACGCAAAATGCGCGGAAAACGAAGCGCCACGCCGCTCTTGTGGCGGTTAGATGCCTGAATGCCCTCAAACCCGATTTCAAAAACAAGTTCAGGCTTAACGGTGCGCACAGGGCCGAACTTTTCTAAGGTGTTTTTTTTGACAAAAGCATCTACTTGGGCAATTTCCTTGTCTGTCAGACCGGAATAGGCTTTGGCAAAGGTAACGAGCTTGTCCCCATCCCAAACGCCAAAAGTGTAGTCGGTGTAGAGTGTAGCGCGCCTGCCATGCCCTTTTTGGGCGTAAATCAGCACGCCGTCAATGCTTAGGGGTTGCACTTTCCACTTCCACCAGTGCCCGCGTACACGCCCTGTCTGATAAGTGCTTGCTAATTTTTTCAGCATCAGCCCTTCGGCAGCATGTTCACGGGCGCTTTGTCGGATGGTCGCCAACGCTTCCCACGACTGAAAACTGACCGTTGGCGAAATGCGCAGGTTAGCGTGTGCAGTTTGCGCCACGACTTGTTCCAGCGCCTGCCGCCGCTCTGCCAACGGGCGATTGCGATAATCTGCGCCCTCATATTCCAGCAGGTCATAAGCGACAAAGACAACGGGAATTTCTGCCAGCAGTTTCTTGCTGACCGTTTTTCTGCCGATGCGTTTTTGCAGTTCGGCAAAGGGTAGGGGCGCATCGTCCTGCCATGCCATCAGTTCGCCATCCAATACACAAGAGACAGACATCGCCGCCAGTGGCGCGAGTTCGGGGTATTTATCGTTAACGAGTTCTTCGCCTCGCGTCCAAATGAATATTTGCCCCTGACGCACAATGAGTTGCCCGCGAATGCCGTCCCATTTCCATTCTGCCTGCCAGTCTTGTGGCGCGCCTAAATCGCTGATTTTTTCCTCTTCTAATGGATGCGCCAGACAAAAAGGATAGGGTTTGGAAAGCGACTGCGCCGTATCTTCGCCGATAATCAGTTCGCGGAAAGTGGTCTGCTGCGGCTCCCAGTTTCCCATGAGGCGATGAGCGACTTCGGCTTTGTCCAATTGGTAAACCTCGGCTACAGCGCGGGTAATGAGTTGCTGCGAAATACCGATGCGAAATCCGCCGGTCATCAGTTTGATGAAAACAAAGCGTTCCTGCGCCGAGAGTTGCTCAAAGGCTTCCATCAAGTTGGCTTTTTTACTTTCTTCGTCTAATCCGCCTAAGGATTGCAGAAAACCAATCCAATAGCTAAGCGTCTGATTGTGAGTTCTTACAGGTGTAGGCAGGATGAGCGAAAGCGTTTCTGCCAGGTCGCCTGTGATGTGGTAGCTTTCTTCAAAGAGCCAGTCGGGAATGCCTGCCGCTTCGGCTGCCCATTGGCGCAGTTGAGCAGCGCTTACTTGCCTTCGCGGGCGTTTGCCGCTGAACAGCGCCAGTAACCACAACTTGTCTTCATCAGGCGCTTCTGCCAAATATTTTTTCAAAATATCCAGTTTAGCGTTGGTCTTGTTGGTAGTATCCAACTCGGCGAACAGTTCGGCAAAGGCTTTCATGTGATTCTCAATAATCTTGGCGGGCTTTGCATTTTTGCCTCTGGGTACACAGCGGTTCAAACTTTACCGCAAAGAATTCAAAATGTTTAAGTCAACCGTTCCATTTTCCACTCGGCGATGGTTTTGGTTTGTGCGGAAAAGCTGATGCCGAGCAGGTAAATTTCTTTACCTTGATTGCGGTAGGCGTTGTAGTAGCCCTTTTCGTGGATTTGTTGCAGGGCGCTTTCCGCCGTATCGTTGAGTTTGAACTCAAAAATATAGAGGCGGTTTTCGTAGTGCATCACCGCGTCAATGCGCCCCGTTGCCACACTGATTTCCGATTGGATGTAAAAGCCGCAGAGTTTGAAGGCAAGAAAGAGGATAGCATGAAAATATCTTTCGCGGTGCTGGTCAAATAATTGATAGGGGATTGCAGAAAACAGCGCATTAATGGTTTGAACAAGCCTTTCCATGTCGTGATTTTCTACCGAAACAGCAATATCATACGCCAGCGAAGTTTTATTATTACCTGCATAAGCCGCCAGAATATACTGAATCATGGATTCTTCCACTTCTAAGTTTGGATAACCCAATCGGTAGCGCCTGAATCTGTCAATTTCCATTATCGTGAGGTAGCCTGTTTGGAAGAGCAGGGTTTCCAGACTGAGGTTGTCTATGTCAAAATTATCGGCTTCGGCCATAGAAATTTGAATGTTGGACACGTCGTACAACATGCGCCCTTTGAGGATTTC
>NZ_JBRCHD010000024.1:0-5275 GCF_053489755.1 Rhodoflexus sp. | reverse complement strand
GTGTTCAGTTGTGAGTTATTGGCGGCTTGTCCGTAGAGGCGTATAAATTCCTCGCGTGTGTAGGTGATGGGCTTGCCGTATTTCTGCGGAAACTCGAGGCTGCCTTTCTGTATGATGTGCGCCACGGGGTTGATGTCGTTGCCATAGCTTTTGCAGCCGAGTCGGGCAGCTTCCAGTGGAATAGCGCCGCCACCGGCAAAGGGGTCAAAAACGCGGGGCATGTTGTGTTGAAAAGCCTCAATAGCGGCTTGCAGGGCAGCTTCTTTGGCGGCTACTTGGGGGCTGTGCAGGTGTCGGTCGGGCAGGGCATAAAGTTCGGCTTCTGCCTGTCGGATGGCGGCATAGAGGCGCTCGTAGTGGGCTAAAAGTTCGGCTGCGGTTTGCTCATTGCCATGCAACGCCTGATGCGCGACAAAAATCAGCTGCCGCGCCATACCGATAATGACTTCGTTGTTTTTGTTTTCCCACTTGATAAGGCTGGCATTGGTAAGTTGTTTGCCTGCATCGGGCTTGGACGTTTTGTGCAGCAGGTGTTGTTGCATTTCGTCGGTAAACTTCCCAATGAACATTTGCAGGCGGTTGCGGAGGTTGTCCTCCATGGGGTCAAAGATGGGAGTCCAGGGAATATCGTCATAAGGTTTGCACCAGTCTATTGCTGCGCCACCCGTTGTGATGGCAAAGGGTTGCCCGAGCAGCAGCTGCACCGCATCGCGGAACGCCTGCGGACAGTTGGGGTCTAAGGGGTCGGGAACGAGGCTTGCAAACACGACGGCGCGGCACACAGGCAGGGGTCTTCGCGCCCACCAGAGGTGCAGGGTAGAAATATGCCCATGCCGAATGGATTTATCGCGCACACTTTCGGCGGATATTTCTTTAATCGGTAAAGCGACTTCTATGAGTTTTTTTGGGGGCAGAGGCATAGCGAGCAGTTTTATTTATGTTCCCAAAAGTGATAAAGTTCGCTAAGGTTTCAAAGTGTAAGGGGCAATGTATTTTGTTAGCGACAGGTAGCACAAACATTTTTATCCCGTAGGGATTGTATATCGGTAGCAGATGCACATCCAAACCAACAGCTGTACTCCGTAGGGGTTATCCGTTTGTTCTACATTTTACTTTTCCACTCGTCCTCTTTCAAAAGGTACTGAATACCCTTGCTCAAAGGTTCAAATTTGAGATTTTTTGCTGGATTTTTGATGCGGTAGAGTTCGGGTTGTGTTTTACAGTTAAGCACGATGTAGAGCCATGATGAATCTCCGAGTTGTTCGAGTCGGTTCATTTCGTTTTCGGTTAGCACGACCCTGCCATCGCTGCCGTTTCTGCCTTTTACTTCGATGTATCGCTTCAACTCCTCAGGGCCGATGCTTCTGATGTCATAGCCTTCATTGTTGGCGCTTACATCGGTAGGCTGCCAGCCATTGTCGCGCTCAAATTGCATGGCAGTTTGCATGGCGATGGCTTCGGCTTCATCGTCGCGGCTCATGCCGTAGTGCCTATTGTACTCTACCTGCGTTAGCGGCACTACGTAGGCACAGCCAAGCACTTCGGGTGGCTTGGGGCTGAGTTGCTCCATACGCTCCAGTTGCAAGAGGCGCACTTGCTTTTTACGCACCAGCTCGTTAATGCGCTCTTGTTTCTTGCTGATTTTTTCCTGCACGCGTGTATCGCCGAGCAGGAGCTTGCTTTGCATTTCCTGAATTTCAGCCTGTAAGTCAATAATGACGCGTGTAAAAGCAGCCTCGAGATAATTTCTACGCTCGGCACAGTCTTTCTGCACACATGCAGCGGTTTCTTGCAGCTGCTTTACCGTGATTTGTTCAAAGCACCATTCCAGCACTTTGTCAATACTCATCGCGCCGGGCGGGTTAATGAGTTTGGCAAAATTGGTCGGCGGATGCAAGTCAATGAATTTGGCAGGAGAGGTAATCCCCAGTTCGCCATTGGGGGCTTGGATCACCATCAGCAGGCGTTCATCGGCAATACTTTCCTCATGGCGGTTGGTGCGTTCATCAATAATCTGGCTTTTCACAAAAAAGGCAAAGTAACTTTCCTTGTCATCAGGGGAAATCAGGATAGTTCCTTTGAGCATATCTTCCCTGAATCGGTTGCGCACAACTGTTACTAAGCTATCGAAGATAAAGCTCCCTGGGCTGATGTAATACACATTGCCCAAGTCGCCTGCCTGTTGGTAATCAAGGAATTTATGCTTGTCGAAGCAGAACAGATTTGATTTGAGTTTGTCGTAATACTGATTGTATTTGATTCGAAGTTCGGCAATCATAGGCTCAGGCATGGTATCAATGCGGTAAACGTCATTGCGCACTTCGGTAAATGAGCCGCCGAGGTATTTGAATGCCTTTTCAAAAAACAAGCGAATGTAGATGGGCTGTAATCGCTTCTCGTCAGAATTTTCTTTGAGCAAGCGTGCATCTCTGAAATCAACAGCGCTGTGCGAGAGTTTCTCTTTTTGTTCTTTGATTTTTTCGGAAAACTGCTGCTGCAATGCGGCATTGTCCTGCGCAAGAAATTGATTGAAAGGTGTTTCCTTGCCGTTAAACACCGAATCAATGATGTCGTCCATAGCTACTCCTTCCAATACGTCTTGTATGACATCATATACGCGGTCGTCGCCAATGCCTTCTCTGATAATGTCGAGCTTGGTGAGCAGGCATTGCAATACGTTGCCCTCTTTGGTGTTGCCTGCCACCATATTGAATACCAGCACATCCTGCTTTTGTCCGTAGCGGTGGATACGCCCCATGCGTTGCTCTAAGCGGTTGGGGTTCCAAGGAATATCCCAGTTGATGAGCAGCCGGCAAAACTGGAGGTTGATACCTTCCCCTGCTGCATCGGTAGCAATCAGAATTTGCGTATCGGGTTTGGCAAAATCGGCTTGTGCCTGCCGGCGTTCTGTTAATGACATACCGCCGTGGATGGTAGCTACGCCATAGCCTCCACTTTGGGCAAGTCTTTTTTGCAGGTAGATGAGCGTATCTTTATGTTCGGTAAAAATGACGAGTTTTTCACCATCGGTTACTCCGTTGCTGCGCAGGAGGTTTTCCAATTCCAAAAACTTCTTCTCTGCCTGTTGTCGTTTCAGGAGGCTGTCTGCCATTTCATAGAGTTGTTTCACCTCAGCAGCTTCCTGCTTGATTTCAGCGATGCTACCTGCGGTGGTGAAGAGCTTGAATTTCTTAGGATCGGACATGATGTTTTCCAGTGCATCTCTTTCCTCATCATCGAGTTCATCATAGCCTTCGATATCATCTACCTGATAGTCCAGCTTATGGCGCTGACTCCAGAGTCCGGGATTTTTGGAAACCTCGTCGGCAATTCCCTGCAAAGCCCGCCATCTTTTTTCTAAGGTATTTTTAATGGCAAAAATGGAACTTACCAGCCTGCGCTGCATCACAGTAAGCGCGAGCGAAACGTGGATGTTTCGGGTGGCAGAGGCTTCCCCCTTTTTCCTGATCAGGTAGGTAGTTACAGCATCGTAAAGTTCTTTTTCTTCCGGTGTCAGCTGATAAGAAATAGTCTTGGTATAGCGCTGCTTGAACAAGGGTTTTCCCTGCCAGTCTTTCATATCCTCTTTCAAGCGCCTGATAAAGAAACGATTGATGCCATTGTGTTCCAGTTCACGCACTCTTTCCGAAGCTATATCGCTGGTGGGAAAAATGTCTTCATCGAGCAGTTGCAGCAATTTTTTGAAGGTATCTTTTCTGCCCCTGTGTGGGGTAGCGGTCAGCAGCAAGAGATGCTCACATTGCTTAGAAAGCGTGTGTGCCGCTTTGTATCGCTGAGAGAGATATTGTTTAGCGCCATAGTCGTAAGCAGAAAGTTTGTGGCTTTCATCAAATACCACCAGATCCCAGTGTGAATTACTTGCCACGTTCAGCACATCTTCACGACTAATGAAGTCAATAGAGGTTACTACGCGGTTGGCAGTGTGGAATATGTTAGGGTCTGCGGAAAATAAGCCTCTGTTTACCAGCGTAAAAGGCATGTTAAACTTGATGCTCATTTCATCTTCCTGCCATTGCTTGGTCAGACCGCCCGGCGTAACGATTAAAATGCGTTCGGCCAAGCCCCTCATCATCATTTCTTTGATGAGCAGTCCGGTCATAATGGTTTTTCCTGCGCCGGTATCATCGGCAAGTAAAAACCTGATTTTGGGCAGGGGCAGCAAAAATTTGTAAACAGCCTCTATCTGATGCGGCAGTGGATCTACAATGCTGCAATTGACCGCAAACAACGGGTCAAACTGATAGGCAGACTTAATGCGTTCGGCTTCGGCAAATAAGGCAAAGCGTACAGGGTCGCCCGTAAAATTAAAAGAGCCATCCTCAGCCACGACTTCCAGCGCTTCGAACTGTGCATGATTTAATACTTTACTACCCACGCGGTTAGAATTAACCCCTGTAAATTTGATAGATATGCTGCTGCCTAATGATTGTATCTGGTTGATAATCACCGGCTCGTTAGGGCTTAGGTTCTTTACGATTTGGTTGATTTGTGCTGGCATGGCTTGGTTTTAATTGGTTGATTCTTCTGCTGTTGATTTAAGGAGCGATTATCAGCTCGTTTAGTGCTTGGGTGCGGGCTTTTGCTAAGGTAATACCAATATGAATTTAACAACGGAAAAATTACCCCGACGGGGTTAAATATTGGTAGTAGCAAGGTTTGAATGCTACCAATAGGCAATCCCTACGGGATAAAACGTACGTGGCATTCAATTCATTTTGGCAGACTATTCTCAATAATCATAATACTTTTTCAGTTCTTCTGTCCAAAAAAGCAAATACATTTCACAAACAGCTTTATCAGGAGCGTCAGATTCAAATTTTCCCATATTGTGAGCATGTTCAATGGCTGTTTTCAGGTATGGCTTTAATTTCAGGTATATGTCTTGATCTTGTTTGGTGAAGTATTTTTGGATTTTTTCATAGTCTTTGAGGTACTGTTTAAGCTGAACTTCGGCTTTGGCGCAAGTATTAGACCTTTTGGTTACTGATTATCAGCTATTTGTTTTATTTTGTACCAAAATCACACTTAAAGTTAAGCAAAAATGGCGAGTATTTTTCATAATTTGAACAGTGATAGAAGCTATCTCAAAACTCAATTTTGCGTATATATGTTATACAACTCATCTCAAAACTGTCTAAGTAGTATAATCATGGCAGCCAGTTTGACAAATCCTGCAAAATTGTCTAAATGATATTCGTATCTGGTTACGCATCGTCTGAAGTTTTGTAGCCAGGCAAAAAAACGCTCTACTTTC
>NZ_JBRCHD010000023.1:0-24594 GCF_053489755.1 Rhodoflexus sp. | reverse complement strand
AGGGACTTGCGCTCTCGCTGTCTGTTTCGCAGCAACTGATTGCTTTGCCTGCGGCTGCCATGCCTTCCATCTGACTAAATTTTTTGACCAACTGCTTGGCATATGTCAAATCGGCATCGGGCAGTTCTGCTCCGGTAGCGGCGCTGAAATAACGCACCGCCGCAGGACTATCTTCGGTAGCTGCCAAAACCACGCGATAATAGGCTTCTTTGCCTATTTTGGCAAGGCTGAAATTGACCAATTGTCCAAAGTCAATAGGTAGCGCATTGGCTTGGGTTACGAGTTCGCTACGTTCAAAATCAGGCTGCACAACCATTTTAGGCAACAAGTTGGGTTGTAGTTTCCGCGAAACATGGTAAGCGCCGCTTCCGGCAAAAGTAAGCGTAACAAAAGCGGTGGCAATGCCTATCTGCCGATGGTAGCGTCGCAGAATACCTCTCTGGCTACGTGGGGCAGGCGCGCTGCGAAACTGTTTCCAAAACAAGCCATAGATGAGCAGCCCACTTATTGCCGAAGCGATAATAATGCCCAGCAAGGTCATCATTACTACTACCCGCGCCGTATTGTTGCTAATTGCCCCTATGAAAGACCAATTGTGGAAGGTATCAAATATCCATAAAAAAGCCTTGCGGCTGTTGGTGTTGAAAGTACCCATGCGCGACGAAGCTGTTTCCACATACACATCAAGACCATCGGGACGGTCAAAACTGATTTTCCATACAGGTAACAGGCGGTTAATGTATTTGTACTCATCGGTAAAGTAAGTAAGCAATTGCGCCGATTTAATCGCCGCCTGTTGGTCATCTGCAAAATAGCGCGCCAAGTATTCGGCATAAACACGGTCGCCGTCTTTCAACTCTTCGCCTGTCTGTGCGTGGAAATAGCGCCGCTGGTTGCCCGTTGTTTGTATCTGGTAATAAGTTTGGCTTTGCATATCCACCAATTGCGCCTGCTTAAAAACAACGATGCTATGCTTGTCCAATACCTGCTGTAGGCTAAGGGTAATATTACCAGCCAGAACAGGCTTTGGAATAATAAACTCGCGCGCTATTTCAGGCTTGAACCAATGCGCCATAAAGGGGTGCATTAGCCCTGAAAGTGTCCAGAAAATCACCGGAACGATGGTGATAATGCCGATGATGCGATGCCACCGATATAGTTTCTTGCGTGTGTCGCGCCCTTGAGCCAACGACTTTAGGAAATTGTCTGTTTTAGTGATAGTTTGCAGATTTTCCGCCGTTTGAAAAGAGACTACAGGATTTTTCATAGCTGCGATTCAGTTAATGGTTTTCATGTTTGCACAAACCCACAATCTGATGAAAAACATCGTGCAGGTCGGAAAGCGATTTTTTAATTTGCTCATCAGTAGCCTTGCCACTTTTAACCAGCCGGTGAAGCGATTTGCTGTCTTTGGCAAGCGTTTGTACGGCTTTCTGAATATCGGGATTGTTGAAACTTGCGGGAATAGGCAACTGCGCCAACACTTTTGCCTTGTCTGCCATTTCCTTGGAACGAGCCTTGATAGGCTTTAAATCCCCCTCTTCCGAAGGATGAAACGTTTGCGACATCACGGAATGAAAAGATTTCAATTCTGCCCATTGGTCAAAAATAGACTGCGCCCGCACCGTCATTGCCGTGCAGAGACAGATGAACAGAAGAAATAGGTGTTTTTGTTTGCGATTCATAGAGTTGGTGGTTCGTCGGTAATTTGTTTGATGGGAAGCGGGTGTTTCTTTAATTCTTTGGGATAGACTTTGATTTTCAGTCCCTTAACCTCTGCCAGCCACCAGCCGATTCCAAGCCCTACCATCTGTATAATTCCACTGATAATCAGCACAAAAGCATACATCAGTACTTCGCCCAAAGCAATGCTGGCTTGACTAAAAGTTTCACAAAGCCCTATGATACAAGCTACTTGTACGATTGTAAGGCTACAAATGATAAAAACGGCAATAAAAGGTAAGGCTTTGAAAATGGCACTTGTGTAGAGCCATATTCTTTCGGTAGGCGATATGTAGCGAATCAAGTCGCCATTTTCGTCTACGAATACATTAGAGTTTTCATGCTTGGTCATAAGACGGTTAAATCATAATTGTGAGGTGAGCGACACCCCGCCCATGTGCGCGGATGGTGCCATTAGCTAAATTTTGCGAAAGCGGCTGTTGGAAACTGCCGCCAATGGAAATGCGTCCAACGTAGAGTTCTAAGCCACCAACAGCAAAAGTTGCGCTGCCGCCTGTATTCATAATGCTTACACCACTGTTGTCATCGCGCCCGCTGTACTCACCGAAAACGCCGCCATAGGGCATGAGCGAAATGCCGCGCACATTGCGCGTGTAAAATAGCGCCACCTGTCCATTTATCCGATGTCCAAAACGGTAGTTATCGGCATTGGCGGTGTTGTATTTAAAGTTCAGGTCGGCGCTCAATCCCCACTTACCCTTCCGAATCACGTAAACCAGATTGGTGAGCCAATCGGTACTGCCGCTGCCTAACTGAAAATTAGGATTGGCAACTTGCTGATTGTCTGTCGCATCAAAGCGAAACCGCGCCGTAGGTAATTTCACACCGCCGCCAATGAGCAGATTATGCCGGAAACGGCGCAGAACGGTATCAGCCACATTGTCTAACAGCCGATAATTAGCTATGAGCATACCCTCGCCTAAACCCGACAAATTTTTGGTAAACGTTTGGTTGTAATCCGTCTGTTGGTTGCTGTGATAAGGCAAAAACGCCATTACCTGAAGGCGTTGCGTAGGATAAAATCGCGCCCACAACTCGGCGGTTTGGAAAACCTCGCGAGTCGTCAGGTAACTTTTCGTACCGCCTACGCCCAAGTGCGAATCATAGGATATTTGCCGATAGCGAATCCCGACAAAGTGGCGGTTGAACTGCGGCATAATGCCCATGTAGAAATTGCCTACGCCACAGCCGCAAATTTCACAGGCAAAGGTGTTGAAGCTGATAATCAGCAAAGTAAAAACGAACAGTGTTTTTTTCATGTAAGTTTAAATTTTTCAGAAAGCGGATTACACGGATTTCCACAGGTATTTATGCCTAAATCCATGATTTTAAAACTCACTGAATCGTCGGTCACTTAGGAAAGTTTCATCGGTAAGCGTCCTCAGAAAGGCGATAATCAGGCGTTTTTCTTCCGCCGTCATGGGTATGCCGCGCCTGCCGTCAGGGCGTTTAAGCAGCGGGTCGAGCGTTGGAATATCCTCCACTCCTTCCGAATAGTGATCAAGTACCATTTCAAGGTTTCGGAAGCGACCATCGTGCATGTAAGGGCGCGTCACTTCTACATTGCGCAGGCTCGGCACGCGAAACTTGTACTTGTCCTCCTCGTTGAGCGTAATTTCATAGCGTCCCAAATCTTTGTTAAATTCCTGACTAAGCCCTGTATTGCGATAGGTTTGGTCGGTAAAAAGCGCTCCCGAATGGCAGTTGTTACAGCCTTTTTCGTTGAACAGTTGCAAGCCGCGCAGTTCGTCCTGTGTCAGCGTGCCGCCTTCGTTGCGCACATATTTGTCGTAGCGCGAATTGGCGGAAATCATCGTAACCATGAATTGCGAAAGCGCTTTGAGCATGCGTTCGCCAGTGATTTCCGGCGTGCCGAAAGCCCGCTCAAACATCCGCGGATAATTGGGATGCTTGCGCAACTTTTCCAATACATTGGGCATAGACTCATCCATTTCATTAGGATCTTCAATGGGCGCAAGCGGTTGTAAATCAAGGTCATGGATGCCGCCGTCCCACATAAAATCGTGGTAAAATGCCAAGTTCTGAATCGGTTGTGAGTTGCGTTTTCCTAATCGGTCATCTACGCCGTGGCTCAAATCATGCCCGTGGTGCGTAAAACCTGCGCTTTGTTGGTGACAAAAACCACAACTAACCATGCCATCGCGCGAAAGTTGCCCTTCGTAAAACAGCGCTCTGCCCAGCTCAAAACCTGCCTGCGTAACAGGGTTCTTGCTCAGGTCATAAACCATTGGCGGAAAATTGGCGGGTACGCTGACTGTTATTTCAGGATTAATATCGCGATGCGCACAGGATACAATAACCGCCACTGCAAATAACACAGATGAAGTGGCAAAAAGCGCTGTTTTTTTCATAAGGAATGGTTTAATTAATTTACTACCTAACCTATAATTATCTGCCTACGAGTGTGTGCATGTGGTGATACTCAAACATATTGGCGTAATTATTGGCGATGTTGACCGAAAAAGGTGAAAACATCACGGTTGGATTTTGCGCCAAACTAATTTGCGTAGGGCCGTTAAACACCTTCAACACATCGGCAATAATATGCATTTGTGGCGTGCTGTTGCTGCGCACCTTTGCCACATCGCGCCCAAATGACAGGTTGATAGTTTTGATGTTGTTGATGGTGCGCACAGGCGGAGCGCCAAATCCGCCGCCAAATCCGCCAATATGGAAACGGAAACGGCGATTACCCGAAGGATCAGGCGCGATTTGTGGCGATGTACCTTCCATGCGCAAGAAAATGTAACCAGAGTTCCATGTCCAATACATGCCCTCTTCGCGGCTCATGTCAGATGGGTTCAAAACGCCCTGACGGCGGCTAATATCCATCGTGCTGCGCAGGCTATCCACGCCCAGCACAAAGGAAACGCCCGTATAGTCGCCCTGTGGTACGCGCAGATTGATAATTTGCGTTTGCGGCTTGTGTTCCTGCACCAGAAAATAGCTTGAATCTTGCGGCACAACATATTCGCTGCCGTCCGCTTTTTTCAAACGAATGTTGCTGACAAAATACTGCAACTGCTCTACGCGAAACTCTTCGCCGACAGCATTGCGATACACGCCGTTGCGCAATTCCAAATCGCGTGTGCCAACCACGTTATCAAACTCTAGCTTGATTGCACCCATTTGATTGGGATCAAACTCGGGCTTAACCTCATTTTTACAGGAATTAAATGCCACCAAAAGAATCAGACTCAACACGGCTGAATTAATAAAAGAGTACTTCATTAGGATTTTTTGTTTAAAATTTGACAATAAAATAGACAGCTAATACTTTGACAAATATTAGATATAATCGGCAAAGCTGAGTAAAAACCACACATGCGATTAGCTTTAACAGAGCTATGCCATAGAAACTCAATAGGAAGTCAAGAGGAACACTTAAAGACAGCCAAACGACAAATGCTTACACACGATTGGCACACAAGCGTTTGACTTGCAGCTATTACTGTTTGAAAAGGAATGCAACGGATTTGGCTCTATGTGAGTCGTACCTAACTTTGGAAACACTGATAGTTACAAATTGCGCGGATTTTCAAGATTTTTTGTACAGTTTTTTCCTTTCTGCATTAGAAATCCAAGTAAAAATCCGCATTCGCAGCGCTATTTGCCTAAATCTGTGTGCTATCCAAGTTTTCAGGATGCGCACCGACAATGACTCATGCGTGTACTATCTTCGGGAAAACTTCAGACAGACAAGTTCAAGCCAATCATGCAAAACCTTTTCTACAAAAAACGGGGAGGATGAAAAACGGCAGCGTGATAAGAATTTGGAAAACCTTCTGAATAATTGATGTTGAAGCGACTAACAGCCACTTGAACCCATTCGGTAACAAGCGCACACTGAACGGGAAGCGGCGAAAAAAACGTAACTTCAAAATGATTTTTCAGTTTGGGGATTTCAGCATCTTGCCGCTCAGCAGCAGCCATCTCCTTCATCAGATGACATTTGCCGCCACAAGCCATTTGAGGCTTATCCTTATTCTCGCAGAGATATTCAGCAATGTACTCGCGATTGATTTGGAAAGAAACCCAAATCCATACGCGGTTCAGACTTTGGTTCAGAACCACTAAAGTACACCATATAGCAAGAAGGCGCAGCAAAGAGATTACTTTCAATTTAGATCACAAAGATACATATGCAGCATTTAAAATTGCAAGTTTTTTAAAAAAAATCAGAAATTAATGAGTCATAAAATCAGACCAATAAGGTCGAAAAAATAATCATTTTCAATATCCATGTATTTTCTCACTAATATTGCTATCTATGGCAAGCATTATTATATATACAGACGGCTCATCGCGCGGCAACCCCGGGCCGGGCGGCTATGGCACTATCCTAATTTCTCCTGCCCATCGGGTGCGCAAAGAACTCAGCGGCGGCTTCCGCCTAACGACCAACAATCGCATGGAACTACTTGCCGTTGTTGTGGGTTTGGAAGCCTTAAAAAATGGCGATAACGAAGTGCTGATTTATTCAGATTCCCAATATGTTGTCAATGCCGTAGAAAAGGGCTGGGTATTCAATTGGGAAAAGAAAAATTTCAAAGACAAGAAAAACCCCGACCTATGGCAACGTTTTCTGATTGCCTACCGCCGCCAGCGGCAAGTGCAGTTTGAGTGGGTACGCGGGCATGCGGGCAATCCCGAAAATGAACGCTGCGACCAGTTAGCCGTCGCTGCCGCCAATCAGCCGCAACTCCCTCCCGACGAATATTTTGAACGCAAACCCAACTGATTCTTATTGCATTTTTTGTTTCAAAGGGACTTTCCTGCCATATTTGGCAAAACCTAAACTACAATCAATATGAGATTCCTGAAAGAATTTAGAGATTTTGCCATGCGCGGCAACTTAGTTGACCTTGCCGTAGGCTTTGTAATGGGTGCTGCCTTCAGCAAGGTAACTAATGCATTTATCAATGGTATAGTAATGCCATTCGTTGGTCTTATTCAAGGTAAAGACTTAAGCGAGTGGAAATTTATTCTTAAACCTGCATCAACAGACCAAGACGGCAAAGAAATAGCTGAGGTAGCTGTTCAGTATGGCGGTTTTATCTCCGTAATTATTGAATTTATTATTGTTGCTTTTGTGATGTTTCTATTCATTAAGGCAATGAATGCCGCTAAAAAAAAGAGGGAAGCCGAGATTCTTGCCACACCTGCTGCACCGCCTGAGCCAAGCAACGAAGAGAAGTTGCTGGCAGAAATCAGGGACTTGCTCAAGAAATAACATAAACAAAAACGGCAGCCTGAGTATCCAGACCGCCGTTTTTATTACTTTTCTTGCTTTACTCTACCTATTGAGTGCATTTTTTGTGGCTCAAAGTTTCGTAAAGTGCTGAAAATGAACATTTTAAAAGTCGGGGTGACAGGATTTGAACCTGCGACCACCAGCACCCCATGCTGATACGCTACCGGACTGCGCTACACCCCGTTGTGTTTGCGGTTGCAAATCTATAACAGGGAAATTCAAATCGCAAAAAAAATTTTTTATTTTATGTTGTAAAACGCCTGCTTATGACCTAATTTTGCGTTCCAATTATGAACAGACCATTCATACATTCTTTGAAATAATGCCAACCATACAACAGTTAGTGCGTAAAGGCAGGGAAAAATTGACTTACAAATCTAAGTCGCCTGCGCTTGATTCATGCCCTCAGAAAAGAGGGGTATGTACCAAAGTGTACACCACCACCCCCAAGAAGCCTAATTCGGCGCTCAGAAAAGTTGCTAAAGTTCGTTTAAGCAACTCTGTCGAAGTCATTGCATACATTCCCGGCGAAGGACACAACCTGCAAGAGCACTCAATTGTGCTGATTCGCGGTGGTCGTGTGAAAGATCTACCCGGTGTGCGTTATCACATTGTTCGTGGTGCACTCGATACGGCAGGTGTAAACGGTCGTAAGCAACGTCGTTCTAAATATGGCGCGAAGCGTCCTAAGCCGGGACAAGCAGCTGCAGCTGCAGGAAAAGGCGGAAAGAAAAAGTAATTAATTGAACGTTTAGCAAGACATGAGAAAAGCAAAACCCAAAAAGCGTTACCTGCTGCCTGATCCTAAGTTTAGCGATGTGATGGTTACACGCTTCGTTAACAACCTGATGAAAAGAGGCAAGAAATCTTTAGCCTATCAAATTTTTTACGGCGCTCTTGAGCAAGTTGAACAGCGCCTTGGCAAAGGCGGCGAACCTGTCAACGGGCTGGAAGTATGGCGCAAAGCCCTCAATAATGTCATGCCTTCGGTTGAAGTACGCAGCCGCCGCGTAGGTGGTGCTACTTTCCAAGTACCTACCGAAGTACGCCCTGATCGTCGTATTTCACTGGGGATCAAGTGGATGATTCGCTATGCACGTTCTCGCAACGAGAAAACTATGACCGACCGTTTGGCCGGTGAGATTATTTCTGCTTCTAAGGGCGAAGGTGCTGCTGTTAAGAAAAAAGACGACACCCACCGCATGGCAGAAGCTAACAAGGCATTTTCACACTTTAGATTTTAATACAACGTGGCAAAGGATCTTAAATACCTGCGCAATATCGGCATCATGGCGCACATTGATGCCGGCAAAACGACAACCACAGAGCGTATCCTCTACTATACAGGTTTGACACACAAACTTGGCGAGGTACACGAAGGTGCAGCTACTACCGACTGGATGGAACAAGAGCAAGAGCGTGGTATCACTATCACCTCCGCGGCTGTTACCACCAACTGGAACTACCCTACTGTTCAGGGCGACCCTACACCTGATACTCGTTCTTATCAGATCAATATTATTGATACTCCCGGCCACGTGGACTTTACCGTAGAGGTAGAGCGTTCACTGCGCGTACTCGATGGTGCGGTAGCATTGTTCTGTGCTGTATCGGGCGTTGAACCGCAATCCGAAACTGTATGGCGTCAGGCTGATAAGTATAAAGTACCGCGCATCTGTTTTGTAAACAAAATGGACCGTGCAGGTGCTGATTTCTTCAAAGCAGTTCGCGAAATCAAAGAAAAATTAGGTGCTAAGCCTGTGCCTCTGCAAGTACCTATTGGTGTAGAAGAGAATTTCAAAGGCGTGGTAGATCTGATTACTAACGAGGCTATCATCTGGAACGAAGAGGATAAAGGTAAGACCTACAGAGTTGTACCCATTCCTGATGATATCAAGGAGGAAGTTGCTGAGTGGCGCCAAAATCTAATCGAATCAGTAGCAGAATACGACGACAAGCTGTTGGAGAAATTCTTTGAAGATCCTGATTCTATCACCAAAGAAGAACTGATGGCAGCTATCCGCGCCGCTGTTATTGACATGTCTTTCTCCCCTGTTTTGTGTGGATCTGCCTTCAAAAACAAAGGTGTACAGGCGATGCTCGATGCTGTCGTTGCTTATCTGCCCTCTCCACTGGATTTGCCTCCTGTAAAAGGCATCAATCCTGATACTGAACAGGAAGAAGAGCGCCTTCCGGATGTAAATCAACCTTTTACCGCACTGGCATTTAAAATCATGACTGACCCGTTTGTAGGTCGTCTGTGCTTTATGCGTGTGTATTCAGGTAAATTAGACAAAGGTTCTTACGTTTACAATTCACGCACCGGCAATAAAGAGCGCATTTCTCGCTTGGTACAGATGCACGCTAACAAACAGAATCCAATCGAACTGGTAGAAGCAGGTGATATTTGTGCTGGTGTTGGTTTCAAAGACATCAAAACAGGCGATACGCTAACCGACGAAAACCACAAACTCGTGCTGGAATCTATGACATTCCCCGAGCCTGTGATTGGTTATGCAATTGAGCCTAAAAAAGCTGCTGATCAGGACAAACTGTCGTTAGCAATTTCTAAATTACTCGAAGAAGATCCGACACTGCAAGCCTTCACCGATCAGGAAACAGGACAGACTATCTTGCGCGGTATGGGCGAGTTGCACCTTGAGATCATCATTGACCGCATGAAGCGCGAGTTCAAGGTAGAAATTAACCAAGGCGCACCTCAGGTAGCCTATAAAGAACATTTCACAGCCAGCACCGAGCATCGCGAAGTTTACAAGAAGCAGACAGGTGGTCGCGGTAAATTTGCTGATATTGTATTCGAGATCGGGCCACGTACCGATGGTCAGCCGGGTCTGTTGTTTGAAAACGCAATTGTGGGTGGTGTGATTCCAAAAGAATTCATCCCCGCTATACAGAAGGGCTTTGAGTCAGCTATGAAAAACGGTGTACTGGCGGGTTTCCCTGTTGACTCAATGAAAGTTCGCCTCTTCCACGGTTCTTATCACGATGTGGACTCTGACTCTCTGTCATTCGAAATGGCTGCTATCATGGGCTTCAAAGAGGCAGGTAAAAAGTGTAAGCCACGCTTATTGGAGCCTATTATGAGCGTAGAAGTAGTAACTCCTGATGAATTTACGGGCCCTATCACAGGCGACCTGAACCGTCGTCGCGGTATGATGAAGGGTATGGATACCAAAGGCGGTGCTCAGGTAATCAAAGCTGACGTGCCTCTGTCTGAACTGTTTGGCTATGTAACAGATCTGCGTACCATCTCTTCGGGTCGTGCCTCTGCTTCTCTGACATTCTCACACTATGCAGAAGTTCCTCAGAACTTGGCCGAAGGTATCATTGCTGAATTGAAAGGTGCAACCGTTTAATCAACAGAAGTTATGAATCAAAAGATAAGAATCAAACTAAAGTCTTACGATCACAATCTGGTAGATAAGTCATCAGAGAAAATCGTGAAAGCCGTTAAGGCTACCGGCGCTGTGGTCAGTGGGCCTATTCCTTTGCCTACCGAAAAGGAAAAGTTTACCGTATTGCGTTCACCACACGTTAATAAAAAGTCGCGCGAGCAGTTCCAACTTTGCACGTACAAGCGTCTTGTAGATATCTACTCTACCAGTGCTAAAACTGTAGATGCGCTGATGAAATTAGAATTGCCAAGCGGTGTAGATGTAGAAATCAAAGTATGATTTTGCAAACCACGGCATCATGCAGACGGGTTGCTGTTGAAAAACGGCAACCCGTTTTTATTTTGCTTCAATTTCGTTGGTTGTGCCGGTCGTTTCTTTGGCAGCCAGCAGGCGTAGAATATCCTCACGAGTCAGATTGCTGCCGTCGTGCAGGATATCGCTTATTTTGGTGGTAATCATATCCAGCTCATTGGCTTCTCTGATCAGTATTTCTATCAATTCGCGATCGTTAGAAGCATTGGGGTCGTGTGTCATCAGGTAGAGCAGCCCTCTGATCCGCGCCAAAGGAGCGCGCAACACATGCGAGTTAATAAACGCATACTCGCGCAGTTGTTGGTTTTGGATTTCCAGTTGCCTCGTGCGTTCTTCTACGCGCTGTTCAAGTGTTTCGTTGATCGTTTGTAATTCTTCATTGAGTGCATTTAGCTCCTCATTCATTGTTTCTGCCTCATTGGTTTTTTTAATCAGGGCAATGTTCTGATGACTGATCTCCTGTAACAGATGTCTGATCTGCTTGGTCTTCTGATAGATGGCAATCAAATCAGCGATGGACTGGATGAACAAAATGTCCTCTGTCCCCCACTGCCTGTAAGATCCCTGATGCTCGCAGCAAATAACCCCCATAGGCTTGCCTTCGGTCAGAATCGGGCAGTCCAGCATCGAGTAAATATCAAGCGGCACTAAATAAACATCCTTGAAACAGGCTGTCGCCGGGTGTGTATGTGCATCAACTGCTGCGATGTAGGGCGATGTGAGTAGCGCTTCGAAGTAAGGGGCTGTTTCCTCGCGCAACAGAACGGCAGATTCGCAGGTAGTATCTTCGCGGCAAGCCACAAAGCGACGCTTTAGCATCTGATGGTTATTGTCGAGTTCCCAGATGCTTACCCGGCTTACCTGTAAGGTCTCCTGAATCGTTTTGCACAGGTTCGCATAAAATGTCTCTGTATCCCATTCAAAAAGCGAGGGAAAACGCGTCAGCATGATCAGTTGAGACTGATAGTATTCAAGCTGCCTCTTCCCGTCAGCAATTTCATTTTTCAGTGCCTCAAGTTCCTTTGTCTTGCGCTCCGATGATGCGTAAGCATCACCAAGCATTTTATAAAGCATGAAGATACCCGAAAGAAATACTATCATAAAAATCAGCCCCGATACTGCGTAAGAAGAAGTTCTGATAGGTAGTTCGTATCCTGATCCATATAGACTGTGGATGTAGTACACATTTAAAAAATGAGTGATAACCACGACCAGAATCCACCAGCGGGCATAGCGAAGCCCGAGCGTTACAATGGCTACCAACGGAACAAAAGGTAACCAGTAAACGATCGTTGTGGACATTTTAAGGTTTGTAAGCAGGTGCTCTTCCGCCGTGCAGTAGATCAGCATTACCAGCCCGTTGCTAATAATTTTAGAGCTGATATTTGTTTGAAAATGTAGATAAGTAATGAGGAGGCTTATGATAAAACTAATGCTGGTCAGGTGCAGATCTATTGGTTGCAAATCGTATATGAAATCTGCGACTAGCATCAGCATCATAATCAAATTAATCACCACTACGGCAATGCTCAAGGTCTGCCGTGATTGTATCTTATGATCTGTCAGCGCAATCAATTTTAAAATCTGCTGCATAAATGCGTTTTATATATATATGAATTGCCTGATGGGTAAATCGCCCCGACGAGGTTCAATATCGGTAGTATAATAATTGCTCTCTTCTCTCATTGCTCCATGAAGAGCTTCACAAATCGCCTATACAGCTCCTATGCGGTGCAGAAAAAGGGGCAGGGTTGATTTTGATGCTACTACTATATGCAATTCCTCCGGGATAAAATCTACGTGATATATGCTTCTTTTCAGTATTACATGCCCAATGATACAAAATATTGCGCAAAGTCAAAACAAAAAAGTCTGTCAGATTTAGAAAAACTTGACAGACTTTTGACCAAAAAAAGTAACAGATATAATCTGTCCCAAAACACCAGATCTGCGATAGTAGCAGCATTGGTTTGTGTTTCAGTGATTGGGATAAAAACTGCATGGTAGATGACTCATTTTAGGACAGGCGTAGAGATCGTCATCGGGAGCGTGGCATCCGTTAGAAAATCAATGATGACTTTTGTCATTTTTTTTGCACAAGTAATGCTGTATTTTGCAGGAAACATAAATAACAAACATCATGGAAACACTATTTCCTCGTCGCAACAATCCTTTCCGCCGCTTTGGTGAACACTACGGGCACTATTTTGGCGATAACGAGTTTCTGGGACGGTCCCCGATGGGCGATCACATTTCTATTGTCCCGCATACGGCTGCCAACATCAGCAAAAACGGCGACTACTACGAAATTGAGGTCGTAGCTCCCGGTTTCAGCAAAGATGAAATGGAAATCAGTGTCCATCAAGGCATTCTATCCATCAAAGCCGATAAAAAAGTCAGGCAAACCAAGACAGGAAAGGAGTACATCTTGCACGAATACAACCACGAAATGCTGGAGCGAGCTTTCAAACTGCCTGATAATGTGGACGCAGATGCGATCACTGCCAAACATGAGAACGGTATTCTCTACCTGCGCCTGCCCTACAAACCAAGTCCGACAGCAGGCAAACAGGTTGCTATAGAGTAAATTTCAGAAACAATGATCAACGCAGATGACACAGATTTCGATTTTTTTTACTGATAACGGCGTTTATCTACATGATCCGCCTTAAAGTGCTGTTCCATCGGATACTACATCTCTACCGACTTGATTCTGGTGTAGGGTAGGCGGTTGCCCAGAGCTTTCCAGCCGCGCACCTCCGCTAGCATATCAATATCATAGACTACTGTTTCTTCCTTTTTGTCCGGTTTGACGTGGTGGATTTTCACCTGTATCTGCTCGTCGGCAGCGGCAGCCATCAATCTGGACTTGGGATGATCGGAAATAAATGAAAATTTCTTGCCCAGCGAGGTCGTTTCTATCTGGAAGCGTTTGGCGTAGTAGTTCTGATTTTCTCCGTCGAAATAAATCGCCGAAACAATCGTATTTTTTGTCAACTTATACAGTTTGATGACATCGTTTGGCTCGTAGCGATTGGCAAGGTCGTAGTTGGTCATTTCGTAGCTGCCGTCTTTGTACAAAGCCAGCACGGTATCTTCACCATTGAATGTACCCAGCAGGTAGCCGCGCTTGTCGGTATTGAGGCGACCAATTACAGGGTCGTAATAGATGTCCAAGCCGCCGAGCGTAGAAACGCCTGCCATCTTCAATTTGATGCTTTTTACAGGATAGCGCGTCAGGATATTGCCCTGTGCGCTGCGTCCTTTGATAGCAAGATCAGCAAAGTCATAGTCAAAAACTTTGACCTTTGCCTTACAGCCCGGGGTGAGCGTAACGGTAATCAGTTCTGCCTCTCCGTTTGGGTTAGAGGTAAAATACAACACCTTAGAGCCTTTAGTGCCTTTGGTCAGGTCGTACTCCTTGTCGCGGGTGATGCCGCCAATCTGGAAGCGCTTGGCGTAGGTGATCCCGGTTTCGCCGTCTAAATAGAGCATGTTGAAGGTGCGGCGATCGTCTTCTTTGTTAAATACTTCAGCGTGCAGGATGTCTTTGCCGACAAAAACCTTGTCGGCAATTTTTACTACTTTAAATACCCCCGTTCGCAGAAAAACAACAATATCGTCAATGTCCGAGCAGTCCGAAATGAACTCTGCCGCCTCATCTTTCTTTAAACCAAATCCAATAAAGCCTTCCTTGCGGTTGATATACAACTTCTGGTTATTAGCGGCAACTTTGGTCGCCGTGATGGTATCAAAAGCACGGATTTCGGTTTTGCGCTCTCTGCCTTTGCCGTATTTGGCGAGCAGATTCTTGAAATAATCAATCGCAAATTCGATCAGATTTGCCAGGTGGTGTTCGGTTTGGGCAAGTTCTTCGCCGAGTTTGCGCATCAGTTCATCGGCTTTGAACGCGTCGTATTTGGAAATGCGCTTAATCTTGATTTCAGTCAGCGAAATAATGTCCTCGCGGGTGATTGCGCGATAGAACTGCGGCTTGAAGGGCGTTATGCCCTTGTCAATGGTCAAAATGACATCTTCCCAAGTAGTACATTCTTCAATATCGCGGTAAATGCGGTTCTCAATGAAAATCTTCTCCAGCGAGGCGTACAACTGTTTCTCCAGCAGTTCGCTGCGCTTGATTTCCAGTTCGCGGCGCAGCAGCTCTACAGTCTGATGTGTGTTGATTTTCAGAATCTCATCCACTCCCAGAAACTGGGGCTTGTCGGCTACAATCACGCAGGCATTGGGCGATATGCTCACTTCGCAGTCGGTGAAGGCATACAGCGCCCCGATGGTAATGTCGGGCGAAGTTTTAGGCTCCAGACTGATGAGAATTTCAACATCTTTAGCCGTATTATCTACTACCTTTTTGATCTTGATTTTGCCTGCGTCGTTGGCTTTGATGATGGATTCAATCAGCCCGGTGGTAGTAGTTCCATAGGGTATATCTCTGATGGCCAGTGTTTTGTTATCTACCTCCTCGATGCGGGCGCGAATGCGCACCCTACCGCCTTTGCGCCCCTGCTGGTAGTTGCTAACGTCCACCATGCCGCCCGTAGGAAAGTCGGGATAAAGTTCGATTGCACGCCCTTTGAGCAGATCTATAGAAGCGCGAATCAGTTCGCAAAAATTATGCGGCAAAATTCTGGTAGAAAGTCCGACTGCAATTCCTTCTACGCCTTGCGCGAGCAAGAGTGGAAACTTCACGGGCAGGGTAACAGGCTCTTTTTTGCGTCCGTCGTAAGAGGCTTGCCATTCCGTCGTCTGTGGGTTGAATACTACGTCCAGCGCAAATTTGCTTAGGCGGGCTTCGATGTAACGGGCTGCTGCTGCTCCGTCGCCGGTGCGGATGTCGCCCCAGTTACCCTGCGTATCAATCAACAGGTCTTTTTGCCCCAGATTCACAATCGCATCGCTGATAGAAGCATCTCCATGCGGGTGGTACTGCATGGTCTGCCCGATGATGTTTGCTACTTTGTTGTAGCGTCCGTCATCCATTTCTTTCATGGCATGCAGAATGCGACGTTGTACAGGTTTTAACCCGTCTTCAATCGCCGGCACGGCACGCTCCAGAATTACATAGGAAGCATAATCCAGAAACCAGTTTTCATACATCCCTGAAACCGGCATTACTTCGTGCATCTGTCCGCTGTTCTGTTCCATGAAAATCAATTTTTATGCAAAAGTATATTTTTTTATTGAACCGCAAAGGTAGCGCAAAGCAAGCGGATATGTAAGACTGTCCCCTTGTAAATCCGCGTTGGCTGCGTAATTTGGCATCGCAAAACGGATTAACAAGCCGGCCTTGCTTGGGCTGTATATCAACAAATGAACGTCAAAATTATCAATCGCTCAGGGCATCCTTTGCCGCATTACCAGACTGAACTGTCCGCAGGAATGGATCTTTATGCCTGTTTGACAGAGGCGATCGTGCTGCCGCCGCTACAACGCGCACTTGTGCCGACAGGTCTGTTCATAGAATTGCCTGCGGGTTTTGAGGCACAAATTCGCCCCAGAAGCGGACTGGCGCTCAAGCACGGCATCAGTATTGTAAATGCACCGGGAACGATTGACGCAGACTATCGCGGCGAAATCAAGGTGCTGCTGATCAATTTGGGCAGTGAAAATTTCACTATTGCCAATGGGGATCGGATTGCGCAGATGGTAGTAGCCCGCCACGAGCGCGTCGTTTGGCAACCTGTCGAAGTGCTTTCGGATACGGAGCGCGGCGCGGGCGGCTATGGCAGCACAGGACTTTAGGACTCCTGCGCTACTTGGTGCGCATCTAACCACTCGGCTATTGTCTCCAGTACCTGTTCTTTTTCTGTTTCGTTGTGCAGTTCGTGGCGCATACCCTCCCAAATGTAAGCAGTAAGCAGGTCTTCTGATATTGACTGCGCAAAAGCACGCGTTGCCTCAGGGTCGGTGATTTGATCGTCTGAACCGTGCATGAGCAACACAGGGATCGCAATCTTGTTTGCCTTGCGGAGGGCGAATCGCCCGGCTTGGCGTACAGCGGTAAACATCCCTGCGGAAATTTTGCGCAATATCAGCGGATCGGTAGCGTATGCCTGCTGCACCGAAGGGTCTCTGCTCAAGTGTTCAACGTTCAGATGAGAAGGACTCATCAGTTGCGGAAAAATCCAATAGGCAGCCTTGGCAAGCACGCGAAGCGGCAGCGGAGGCTCTTTGGTCAGCCGCAGCCAGGGGCTTGTCATGATAGCGCCTTTCAGGTAATCGGGCCGGTAGCGGATCAGGTAGTTAGCAACCAGATTGCCGCCCATGCTGTGTCCGTAGAGAAACAGCGGCAAGCCTTCAAACTTTTCAACAGCCAACGCCAGCATCTCGCGGATGTTTTCCATCAGGTCTTCGTAAGTCGGCGAATGTCCGCGCCTGCCTTCGGAATGCCCATGCCCGCGCAGGTCGAAGCCCATCAGCCCGTAGCCTCTCGCATTGAGAAAGGTAGCCACGTGTGCATAGCGTCCGATATGCTCAGCGAAACCATGCACCAAACAAACCAGCGCTTGCGGTTTTTCGGGCAGCCAGCAGCGACCACGCAGCATCAGACGGTCCTGCGTTTGCCATTCAAAGGTAAAATCCTGTGCGGTCATAACTACTGTTTAGGCTTCGCCCATCGTCCCCCCGAAATTCATCGGGAATCGCACCGGCTCTTCTGCCAATTTGATTTTGCCGAAAGATTCTTCGTATTTGTCAATATTATCTTTGAGCGCCATCAGCAGCCGCTTAGCATGTTCCGGCGTTGTTACAATGCGCGAACGGACTTTTGCCTTAGGCATACCGGGCAACATACTGATAAAATCAATAACAAATTCGGTATGAGAGTGCGCTATCATCGCCAAATTGGTGTACAGACCGTCTGCAATTTCTTCGGGCAACTCTATGTTAAGGGGCTGATCGCCTTCTATTTCCTCGTGTTCCATGTGATTCAATCGGCTTTTACAGACGCAAAATAAGCGTTTTTGGATTAGCTGCCAACTTACAGTGAGCGCCTTATTGATAGCCTTGTGCTTGCAAGTTGAAAAGCGCTGCGTATTTGCCACCGAGTTGCAACAATTCGGCGTGCGTTCCGATTTCCTTGAGCTGCCCGCATTCGAGATACAAGATCCTGTCTGCCATACGCACTGTAGAAAAGCGATGTGAGATCAGTACGGCAGCTTTTCCCTGCATCAGTTCGGAAAAGCGCACGAAAACCTCGTGTTCGGCGCGGGCATCCAATGCTGCCGTCGGCTCATCCAGAATAAGCAACTGTGCCTTGCGCATGTAGGCGCGCGCAATGGCTATTTTTTGCCATTCGCCGCCCGAGAGATCTGTACCTTCAGAAAAGCGTTTGCCCAGCATTTGGTTATAGCGCAAAGGCAGTCGCTCGATCAATGGCTCGGCCAGACTTTTGCGAGCGGCATCGGTAATTTGTAACTCGTTTTCTCTGTCCTCAATACTACCTATGGCGATATTTTCGGCAGCAGTCATAGAATAGCGGACAAAATCCTGAAAAATAACGCCGATATTTGCGCGCAGATCGTTGAGGTCGTAGTCGCGCAGGTCTTTGCCGTCCAGCAGGATGCGCCCTTCGCTGGGGTCGTAGAGTCGCGCCAATAGCTTGACAAGTGTTGTTTTACCTGCGCCATTTTCGCCTACCAGCGCTATTTTTTCACCCGGACGAAGTGTAAACGACACATGGCGAATCGCCCACTTTTCACTCCCCGGATAGCGGAAACCCACATTTTCAAATACAAAGCCTGTTTGCAGTGGTTGTGCCACCTTGAGTGCGTGTTCCGGCGCTTTGATTTGGGGTTGAATATCAAAAAATTCAAAATAATCTTGCAAATACATAGACTGCGAAGCAATGCTCGTCAGGCGGTTCATCTGTTCCTGCAAAAGCTCGCGCAGCCTCAGGAAAGCGCCTGCCAGAAAAGTCAATTGTCCGATGGTGATAGCACCCTTGACGGCTTGCCACAGGATCATCCCGTAAGCGCCGTAGTAGGCAATCGTTCCCAGCAGGAAAAACAGCGCACCGAAAGCAGAAGTCCGGATGCTCAGTCGGGAGCTGTGTCGGTAAAAAACCTTAGCAAGTTCATCATAGCGGCTAATTAAAAAATCAGAAAGGTTGAAAATTTTAACCTCTTTGGCGGTCTGGTCGCTTGCTCCCACATATCGGATGTAGTCCAACTGGCGGCGTTGCGGAGTCCACCAATTATACAATCCATAGCGCTTGCGATTGAAATAAGTTTCCCCGATAAAAGAGGGCAGTACTGCCACAATTAAAATCACAATCAGCCAAGGACTGAACGCCACCACTCCCACCGCAAGCGAAAGCAGACTGATAAATCCCTGCGCCTGTAAGAGCAGTTCAGAGAGTAGCGCCGTGCGCACATTGGTTTGCTGGCGGGCTTTTTCCAATTTGTCATAGAAAGCAGGCTCTTCAAAGTGGTACAAGTCCAGCAGTGCGGCGTGTCGCATCAGTTCAATCGTGCTTTGGTTGGTAAACAGCATCCCGAGCAGCGTATCTACCAGCCCAACGGCGCGGCGCAGCAGATCGCTCGCGATGGCGATGGCGAGCTCCAGCCCTACCCAACGCCAGAGTTGTTGCGTATCCTGATGCATGCCATTGCTCAGCGCAATCACCTCGTCAATGATTTCCTTAGCCACATAGAGCATCGCCAGCGGCGAAAGCGACAGCAGCAAGCGAATAGCAACATTGGCAGTTGTATAGGTTGGGCTTGTCCGCCAGATCAGGCGCAACAAGCGCGGCACAAACCGCAGCGATTGTAATTGTCTTTGTGCTTCGGCGGGTTTGCCTGTGTGGTAGGAATTGCCTTCCAGCCACCACGCCAACAGGCGCACTATCCGACTTGAAAAAAATTGAAAGGGCATACCTTTGCAAACAAATCTGATTTTCAATAAGTTTCATTTCAGCAGTCGGGCTACCGTTTATTTTTGACTGAATTTATGAAAAAAATGTGCGGCGAGGTATTGCAAGTAAAAAAGCAACGCTATACTTTTGCATCATAATTGAACAACGATCCTCCTTAGCTCAGCTGGTTAGAGCACATGACTGTTAATCATGGGGTCCTAGGTTCAAGCCCTAGAGGGGGAGCAAAAGTTCAAAAACTACCATTGCACGTGCCGCCAAACGCATTAAAACAGCGTTTGGCGGTTCTATTTTGGTTACACCGGTACTCACTCAGGTTACACTTTTTAGAAACTGGTTACACTATTTTTCGCGATTGAGGCTGTTATGAGGCTTTTAGTCGGTTTTTAACATCTTTTAGCAATTTTTAACATTCTGTGCTGTTAGTCCGGCTCTTTTGCTTTCATCAAGAAAGGGAAAGGGGTGATTTGACACAGCTTATTTGACAGTCTCCCTCCTATCACGATGGGGCGGTACGTAGAAAGGCTGATGACTTTATTCTGCCTCCTGAAAATTCATACTATCAAATATTGATTACCGCCTGTCAAATATTGATAAAAAACGCCATTTTTTTAGCGCTAAAAATTAGTATTAAAAATTTTTTTTGTATCTGATTATCAGATAGTTACAAACTTTTTTGCAACCATATGGAAACGGATGGCACATTTCTGTTATTAAACAATAGCAAATCACAGAAATATACGTTCATCTTATGGAAATTCAATTTGATGCGCTGCGTAGAGCCTGCCTGCCCTTCGTTAAAAAGATGGTTACCCTCAACAGCGGTACTTTAGAAGATGCCGAAGAAATCCTTTCTGATGCGCTTTACATCTACTACACCAAAGGCAAGCCTGTTGATAAGACTTCGCCCGTTACCTACATCTGTGCCGTTGCTTCCAAATTGTGGCTGAAAGAGTTGCGCCGCCGCCGCACAGCGCTCAAGCATCGTCGTATGCTGCAATGGCATTACGAGCAGGAACAGTCCATTTGCTGCCCCTTTGAGCAGGAGCAGGTGCTATGCGCTTTTGAAAATCTCCCCGAAAACCGCGCTAAACAAATTCTGAAAGCCTTTTACATCAAAAAAATGAGCATGGCCGAAATCGCGCAATGCTTTGGATTTCCCTCTGAAAATGCTGCCAAAAAGCAGAAGTTTCACGCGCTTAACAATGTGCGCACAATGCTTCGCAACGAACTGCCGCACGTGTTTCAGGCGGCGTAATCGTCGTCAGTGGGGACACTGACAACGGAAGGAGAAATAAAACACTGACAACGGAAAGAGTAACCAACGCCGTTGTTGGTGTCCTCACCGACAACCATCAACATCATCATTCAAAATAAAATCATCACCATAAACCCAATTTCCACCATGAAAAAACCAATTATTTGGGCTCGTCAGTGGGGACACTGACAACGGAAGGAGAAGTAAAACACTGACAACGGAAAGAGTAACCAACGCCGTTGTCGGTGTCCTCACCGACAACCATCAAAATCATCATTCAAAATAAAATCATCACCATAAACCCAATTTACACCATGAAAAATTCAATTGTATGGCCCGTAAGCCTGTTTTTGTTGATCTTTTTAACAAGCCAAAATCTGTTGGCACAAAACAATGTTGCTGTATTGCGCTACATAGCTTCCTGCCAGAAAAAAAAGACCGATGCCCGCTATTCTGAATGGAAAGACATAGAAGCTACCATCAAAGTTGTTTTGGACTTTGATAAAATGGTAATTCGGTTCTACAATCAGGCAGAAACAAAATACGATTTGCTTTCGCAAACCAACAGCGGTAAAGACAAAGACGGCGACGCTTATTACGACTACGAAGCGATTGACGAGGAGGGCATTCGCTGCGAGGTGCGCATTACTGTTGACCGCAACGGCAATGGGGTTTACCTCTATTCCTACTACGACAATGTCAGTTTCGGTTATTTCTTACGTAAGTAACTCCACACCCTATGAAACGCCTCTTGTTCCTGCTCTGCCTGCTGGCAACAGCACCGATTTCCCGCGCCCAAAACAACACAGACGCTCCGCCGCCCGGCTTTTTTGGCGATACTGAAAACGACAACCTGCCCGTTAGGATTCAGCCTGCGCCCAACAACGGCAAGGGCAACAGCAACACCGACGGTAACCGACAGCACGACGGCGCACCCGAACCTGACCCGGAAACGATGCGCACCTACATCCGCGTGGGTGCGCTCTGCAAAGACGGTTCGCGCAGCTATTCGGTCAATAGCGGCACTTGTTCGGGGCATGGCGGTGTGGCTTTCTGGCTCTATGGTCCGCCCGGAACGCCTGCTGATGCACCGCTGGAACGACTCGTACAGATAGCTCCCGGACAAAAGCGACGCGGCAATTACCGTGCAATCCCGCTGGAACAGCCCTATGGCATACCCTATCAGCAGCAGGCGATGATTGAAAGCGACCAGTTGTATGGCTGGCTTTACAAAAGTCGCCATCCTGCCGCCGTTTTTGTTGATATTCTCATCATTGTGCTTGCCTTTTTGCAGGTAGGCTGGTTCATCCGCAAAGCCATTGAACGCTACAAATCCAATCAGCCATGACACAAATCCACATCAATACCTATGGCGCTGCCGTTCACCGCGTGCAGGGCAGCTTTGAAATCGTTACGCAGGAGGGTAAAACGCGCCTTTCTCCCGATAAAATCCGCAGTCTGGTTATCAGCACAGCAGCACGCATCAGTTCGGATGCGGTTTTGCTGGCGATTGAAAACGAAGTGGAAATTTTATTTACCGACCGACGCGGGCATCCCATCGGGCGCGTATGGAGCCACAAATACGGCAGCATCAGCACCATCCGCAAACAGCAAATTTTATTTGCCAAAGGCGACAGCGGCGGCGAGTGGGTCAAAGCGACTGCCATTCACCGCATCAGGGCGCAGCAGTCTATCCTGCGGGCAATCGGGCGCGACCGACCCGCACAGGAGGCGCTCATCAGCGAAGTGCTGGCACGCAAAGAGGCATTTGCCGAACGCATCCGCGAACTGCCCAAAGCCCCTACGCAAGAGTGGGCGGCGACCCTGCGCGGCTACGAGGGCAATTCTTCGCGCATGTACTTTGAAACACTGGCGGAATTAGTGCCCGAACAGTACCGCTTTGAAACCCGCAGCCGTCGTCCGGCGCAAGACCTGTTCAATGCCTCGCTGAACTATTTGTACGGCATTTTATACGGCAACGTAGAGGGTGCGCTCATCAAAGCAGGCATTGACCCGTACTTGGGCGTACTTCACGCGGACGAATACAATCGCCCTGTGCTTGCCTACGATTGCATTGAGCGCTACCGCCATTGGGCGGAGGCGGTGCTGATGCAGCTTTGTTTCCGCCGACTGCTCACACCCAGCATGGCAATTTATCAGCAAGGCGGCTATTGGATGGAGCCTGATGGCAAACGCTTGCTTGCTACGGCGTTCAACGATTATCTGGCGGAAGTGATTGACTACAACCACCGCCGCCGAAGCCGCCTGACCCACATTCAGGACGACGCACACGAACTGGCCCAGCAACTGCTCAAAATGGATACTGAAACCAACTGACATGCAGCCACTAAGTAGTCCGGCAGATTGTAGCATACCCTTCAGGGTGTGTAAATAATTGACAGCCGGCAAGTAACCAGCGCGCACCCTGAAGGGTACGATACGTTTTAATTTACCAAACCGCTGTCAGGAATTTTATATCAATCGGAAATCAAAAATCGCCAATGAAAGACCCCGTTGAACTGATGCGGCAGCTCAATAAGTCGCTGCAACGGCGCAATCAAGCCATCCATAACAGGCTCACGGGAGCTGATACTCCCAAAGCACCTGCGGAGGAAGCTGCTGCAACTGCCGATGATGCTGACCAATCGCCGCCCGTTGATGTGCGCATGGAAGAAGATGCCGCCACGCCTACGGATGCTTTCGGGCTATCATTTTTTTTGATAGACGACCAGCCGCCGCAAGCCGATGAGGCATGGGTAGAGCAGACCGCAGAGATTGCCGCAAGGGAAGTGCAGGAGCGCAAAGTCCGCAAGCCGCAGGGAATGCCCAAACCCGACAGCGACCAACTGGCAGCCGCCACCGAGCGCGTGGAGGCGCTCAAAAGTTATTTTGCCCAACTCAAACCCAAACCCGTTGGCTATATGCTATGCTTTGTGATGTACGACATTGAGGACAACCGCATCCGAAAGAAAATCGCGGATTATCTGATTGAAAAGGGCTTGCAGCGCGTGCAAAAGTCGGTTTTTCTGGGACAGTTGCATCAAAAAGCCTATCAGGAAATCTACCAGACGATGCACGCCTTGCAGGCTGCTTACGAAAACGAGGATACGATTATGATTGTGCCCGTTGCCGAGCAGGATTTGCGCTCCATGCGTCTGATTGGGCGCGAGGTGAACATGGAAATTACGCTTGGACGAGCCAATACTTTGTTTTTTTAGCGTAAATTGCGATAGTTCAAAAGGGTGGAAAGCCAGCCGCGCCGCTCCTTGATTTATTGGAAAAGTGAAATTAAAAATAGGATAAATGCAGTCGCTGCAAAAAAGTCTGTGGAATTTTTCTTGTCAAGTAGTTGATAATCAGGCTAATTTGCAGCGGTTGCTGTCGGAGCGCTCCCTTCAACCAGAGATGGATTGCGACAACCGCAAGACCTCATCAACATATTCATTTCTTCCTGTCGGAGCGCTCCCTTCAACCAGAGATGGATTGCGACTGTCTACCATTTCGCCCTTCTCAAGGGCTTCTTCTAGTCGGAGCGCTCCCTTCAACCAGAGATGGATTGCGACGCACCAGCTATCCCTGCCAAAGCAGAACGATAATTAGTCGGAGCGCTCCCTTCAACCAGAGATGGATTGCGACGTACACAAGTCTCATTTGCAAAATGAGATTGAAAAGTCGGAGCGCTCCCTTCAACCAGAGATGG
>NZ_JBRCHD010000022.1:0-20251 GCF_053489755.1 Rhodoflexus sp. | reverse complement strand
GAGAACTTGATATGATTATCTATGGATCTAACAGATATGCAGTGGGAGGGCGTATCGGTTGTCTTTTAGCAACCTTATGCGGGAACTGGTCGTCCGCGTAGACGATGCGTAACCAGATACGAATATCATTTAGACAATTTTACAGGATTTGTCAAACTGGCTGCCATGATTATACTACTTAGACAGTTTTGAGATGAGTTGATTATCATTTTTGCATATGTAAGTCATTTTTTTTGAATCCAATAAAATTTATCAATCATATGAAAAAAACAATCTCCGCCTTTTTGTTAGCAGCCTCGCTAATAATGGCAACATTGTCGAACCAGTCTTATGCAAGACAAAACCCAAAAGACGGCTACTTATTACCTGAAGTCGTTGTACGTTGTGAATTCAGAGGTTCACACACGTTTCAGATTAATTTTCAAAATATCTCATACTCCTTTTGCATTCAAATTTGGATGTGCAATACCGGATTGGAGACTAATTTCTGTTAATCTGTTATTTTGATGTTGTAGAGAACACCCTTCACATGGTATTCTCTATACTTTATATGCGTTTATTTTGAAAATAATTTACAATTAGAGCTAAAATGATAGCTATTGAAAAATTATCCCTTAGCAAAGGGAAAACTGTCATTCTAAAAAATATTGACTTATCTATTACACAAGGGGATGTTGTGCTATTAGCCGGACGAAATGGTGCAGGTAAAACAACACTGCTCAAATGCCTCTTGGGTATAGAAAAAAACTATACAGGTCAGATTGTTTTTCATACAGACAGCGGGCGTTCCATCGGCTACGTACCGGACAATCCGGCGCTATACGACCACCTGAGTGCCTATGATAATTTAAACATTATCCGCCTTTATCATGATCAACCGGCTGCCGCTGTCGGTGAACAATTGGCAAAAGCAGGATTAGGACAAGATGCACATACTAAAGTAAAGTATTTTTCCGCAGGTATGAAAAAGAAACTATCTATTGCCGCCGCGCTGATTTGCCGTCCGCAATTGCTCATATTAGATGAACCCACCAATGCGCTTGACCCTGAGGCGGTAATTGAACTGCGGGAGCATATTGCAAGGTTGAGTCGCGAAGAGAAAGTTACCTTTCTGATCGCCACACATTTGCTGGAAGAAATCAATAAAATCGCTAACCAATTAGTGCTGCTTAAGAAGGGTGTTGTCGTTTTTAATGAACCCCGCAGTGCTTATAGTCAGTACAAGGTGATTAAAGGCATGATTGCAGATAACACAAAAGATGAACTTGTAGCTTTTCTTGCCTCACATCAGTTAAAAACAAAATCCGACGATCATCTGACAGAAATTCTGTTACCACCAACACTTACCGATGACGGAAAACTCAGCAGCCTGCTTACAGACATAGCGATACGCGATGCTTCCATAGAAGATCTATTCACTTTTAATCATGTAGGATAAATGATAGCAGGTTATCTAAAAAATTCTGTTTATATAGAATTTATTAAATTTTTTAGAATAAAAAACTTTTTTATTGTTTTTCTATCGTTAGCAATTTGTGCTTGCGTTATATTAATTGACTTTCATCTAAAAATTCATGAAAAATTTGCAAGGTATGCTGCCCAGTACGCTTCATTTAAGCAATATGCGGTATTTGTTACTTACTATCTGAAAAATCTGTCGCCTAAATTAGGAACCATCAGTTATCTGGTTTCGGCAATATTTGCCCTTTTGATTTGGGAAATTGAATATAAAGTACTTCCGGTGCAGGTATTTTTTCGCCCCCTGCGCAACGCCTGCCTGCTGGTACTTGCCAAATTTTGCGTTGTAACTTGCATGAGTCTGGTGTGGTTGACAGCCATTGGGCTGGTGTATGGGTGGCTCATCAATCGTGAATTTCCTGCTGATTATCCCATGCAGGAAAGCTATCGGCTGATGTTTCAATTTGGTGCTAAACAGCTTTATTACAGTTCAATTATCACATTGCTGTTTTTTTCCATTTTATCTCTTTTCAGAACAAATATAATGACAGGCCTGCTGATTATTGCCGCTTTTTACTTTTCAGGTAGCTGGTTGGCTGTTTATCCGTTGGGGCGACTGCTGCAAGCTGATCTGAACCTTATTCAAGTTAGTAACTTATCTCTGACAACAGATCTCGCGCTCGCAGGGCTATTTTTCTTCATTACTGTTTACAAAGTCCGAACCTCATGACCAACTTTATACGCGCAGAACTGATTAAACTCTTCAAAAACAGGTTGATTTTATCCCTGTTGATTGCGCAAATCGTGCTTACTTTCTTTGCCACATGGCTTTTTAGTTACCTAAACCGATTCACGTTTAATTTTAGTCCTAATACAGAATCGTTTGCTTTTTTAGATATGTTTCTCTGGTTGGCATGGTTTTACATTTTCTTGTTCTTTTCGCTCACTATTGTTATTGTTTGGCAGCAGGATGAACACCGCAATCGCAGTCTGATTCGCTATTATCTGCTTCCCTATGCTGCTGAGGGAGCACTGATGGGGCGTTTTTGGGTGCTGTATGGCTGCCTGGCACTTGTATGGCTATTGCTTTGCAGCATGAATTACTGGTGGGTAGAGCATCTGTTGTTTCAATGGGATACCCGCTATGATCCGTGGCTGCTGTCTTCGGAAAGAGCTGTATTTTTTTGGCGTGCCTTTTTGTGTATCCTTGTTTTACCTCTGCCGCTATATTTGCTGTTCTATCAAATCAGCTTGTATTACGGCAGTTTGGCGGGTAATGCAATTATCGCACTTGCTCTGCTGATATTGAATGGCTTAGGATCTTTTGACTGGTTCTTTTTATCCAATACGCTCAAAGCAGTGGATATAGCTTTGAATACATTGGGCGGCACGGATAAAAACTATGTTTATGAACTGAACGACCTGCTTGATATATTTTACCAAAATGCCATACTGGCAGTTTTGTTATTGCCTTTGGGTTGGTTAGGCTTACGTTATTTTCCTGCACATGATACTCAGTCTTAGAAAACGCTTTTTGATAAGTGAGGGAATCCGAATTGGTTTCATAGCAGGCAGTTGTATAGTGGTTGCAGACCTGCTGATTTATGGTTTTGGTATGTACGATGCCTATGATTTTCCGCTATACTTTGGATTACTCTTGATTCCCTACGTACTGGTAGGAGCTTTACTGATGGCTCAAATCCCCCCCTTAGTTCGTACTCGCTTTTTGCGTATTTTTATTATCGGTTTTTCAGCCTATTTAGTCGCATTTCTTATTATTATGTGTAATCTATTGCTGCTACATCATATAATTGATACAGATTACAAAAACCAAATAGCAGCCGATCAAAGCAGAAAAGCAGTAGAAAAAAATATGAGAATTCGACAACACATCGTTGGAGAGCCTCCGCCCCTGCCTGATGAACAAAAAATCCGTACAAACATCACCAATCGCTATGAATTAGCTCCATTGGTTGGTATCAATGTACTAAATCTTGTTCCTATACTGTTTTTTAGTTTGACAGTCAGTTTTATTATTAATTTAGTTAATAAATCGTTGAAATCTAAAAAATACTCCTGAACAAATCACGCCTTTACCTTTAACCCGTCGTAGGCCAGCCGTACATTGGGCGGAAGTTCTTTGCTTACTTCGGCGTGCAGCCCGAGGTGGTGGCTGATGTGGGTCAGGTATGCCATGCGCGGCTTTACTTGGGCTACGATTGCCAGCGCCTCCTCCAAGTTGAAGTGGGAAATGTGCTTTTCCTTGCGCAAAGCATTGATAACCAATATTTCCGAGCCTGCTATTTTCGCCATTTCCTCGGGGGCGATGTAGTTCGCATCGGTGATATAGGTCAGGTCGCCGAAGCGGAAACCCAACACAGGCAGTTTGTAGTGCATCACCTCAACGGGTACGATAGTCGTCTGCCCGTCGCCTAATGTGAAAGGCGATTTGGTGATTTCGTGCAGGGCAACATTGGGCGTTCCCGGGTATTTAATCGGCGAAAAAACATAAGCAAATTCCTGTTTCAACTGTTCAATAACCTTGTCTGTGGCATACACAGGCATATCGCGGCGGTCTTTGAAGTTGAACGAGCGGATGTCGTCCATGCCCGCCGTGTGGTCTTTGTGCGCATGGGTAAACAGAATAGCGTCCACGTGCGTAATGTTTTCGCGCAGCATTTGTTGGCGGAAATCGGGGCCGGTATCTATCACCAAACTATAGCCGTTGTATTTCACATGCGCCGATGTGCGTAGGCGCTTGTCGCGGAAGTCGAGCGAGCGGCATATCTCACAAGCGCAAGCAATAACGGGAACGCCCTGCGAAGTGCCTGTTCCTAAAAACGTCAGTTCTGTCATTGTACTTTTACGGCGCTGATGCCAAAATATTTTGCAAAGCCTTGATTGGAAACGGTATGCCCTGCATCGGTGGTTAATTCTTCAAACATAAGCAATTCCATGTGAGTATCAATCGGCGGAAGCGTTAAAGTATCCTGCCGATGCTCTTTTTTGTATTGAGCGATGCGTCGGTAGCGCTCTTGGTGGTCTTTTTCGTATCGCACAGCATCGCCGTTGAGCAGCGTCATCCACGCGACGCCGACTTTGGTATTAGGAGAATACAACTTCAGACAGCCCATCGCGAGTAGTACTACCAGTGCATAGACAGGAATTTGCCCCCAGTGAACATGCCAACGATTTTGCAGATAGCCTACCCAACAAGCGATATTGGCAAACCATAGCAACAGAAACCAGAAAAAAGCGATATTCTCGATGCGAACGTAGATATAAGTCAGCCCCGTTACCATGTAATACGGAATCACTGAAGCCAACATCATCAACGGCAACAAGGCTGTCATCAACACAGGATGCATACGAAGAAAATGTTTGGATGGTATTTGTTGCATATATCCGGCAATACCCGGTATCACCAACAATGACAGTATCCACAATGTCGTATTATTTAGCCAAGATGCTATTATGGGCAGCTGAATCTGTAGCGCTTTTCTTAAAGACTCCCACTGAAAGGCTTGCTGATAAATCCCCATTCGCGCCTGTGTGCCACCCAAAGAGGCGAACAGCAGCAGCCCCAGACCGATACTCGCAGCAACAGCTAGCCATTGGGTAACTGCCATTTTGCGCTCAGGATCGGCAGGCTGCCACAGGCGCAGCAACATCGCCGCCCCTGCAAAGGCAAGAGCGCTAATCGCTACGGATTCGCTGATACCGGGCAGAAGCACACCAATGCCGCAGGCTGCCAACTGCTCTTTTGGAGTCAGGCTATTCCCTGCCAACAGCGGCATAGACAGCCCCAGCAATAGCCAAACGGCAATAAATGCGGTTCCATAAACAACAGATGAAGAATGCCAATACCACAACTCGACGGCTGAGCGCACGTAAGCAAAAAAAACAGCGCAATAGCCAAGCGTAACAACCCACTGCCAACGCTGCGACAGCACATCTGCCGTCAGGCGTTTGACAAAAAAATATAACGCGCCAATAAAACCGCCCATAAACAGCATCGGAACTACGCGGAACATATGAAAATTATCAAAAGCCAGCGGGTTTAGTCCTTGCAGCAGTGTAGATACATAGCGCCCGTTCCAATGTTGCAAAAAATGCAGGTAAAAACCCACATAGCCGCGCTCTTTGACCAGATTGGCGACGGAATAATCGTCCCAGGGCGATGGATGATTGAACAAGGACAGTACAAAGAACGGCAACAATGCAGCCCCAAAAACGAACATTAACGCAACACTCAGCGTTTGTTTGGTAATGATAGTTTCCTGTAGTTTTTTCATGAATCCGCCGTCTGAATTGCATCCCTTGAGGGAAAAATTGTATTTTTGAACAGACTCTCCCGTAAGGTATGAAGATCTGTAAAGTTATTCTATTTTCGCTGCTGGCAAGCATCACCTCTCTTCAGGTTTGGGCACAGGGCATTTCTGCACCAAAATACAGCAATGATTTCCTCGGGATCGGTGTAGGTGCGCGTGCACTGGCAATGGGTGGCGCACAGGCTGCCGTCGCCAACGACGTTACGGCTGCCTTCTGGAATCCCGCCGGACTGCTCCATATCAAAAAACCCTTTCAGGCATCGCTGATGCACTCCGAGTATTTCGGGGGCGTTGCCAACTACGACTACGCAGGTATTGCCGCCAAATTAGACGAAAGCGGCGCTATCGCCTTTTCCCTGATTCGCATGGGGATTGACAACATCCCCGACACAAGGCTGCTTATCGGGCCCGACGGTTCGGTGAACTATAACAACGTAGGTTCGTTTGCCGATGCTTCCTATGCTTTTCTGCTTTCCTATGCGCGTGAAAGCTCCCTGCTCAAAGGACTCAAGGGCGGCGCTAACCTGAAGATTATCCACCGCACGGCAGGCGCTTTTGCCAATGCTTGGGGCTTTGGATTAGACGTAGGCGCACAGTTGCAGCGCGGCAGATGGTGGTTTGGCATAACAGGGCGCGATATTACCAGTACTTTCAATGTATGGAATTACAACTCGGAAAGCGTTTTCGATGTGTTTTCGCAAACCGGCAACCAAATTCCCACCAATGCGATCGAGCTGACGCTGCCCCGCATCATAGCCGATGCTGCCCGCGAAATTCCGCTGGGCGAAAGCATGGGCGCAATCCTGACAGCAGGCTTTACAATCACTACCGACGGCAAGCGCAACACCCTACTGCGGACAGGTTTGGTTTCCGCCGACTTGCAGGCAGGCATGGAATGGAACTACAAACAAACATTTTTCCTGCGCGGCGGCGTAGGCAACTTTCAACGTCTCCAGAATTTCGATCAAAGTTTCTACACGCAGGCACAGCCCAGTTTCGGCTTGGGTTTTCGCATCCTGAATTTTCACATAGACTATGCACTGGCAAACGCACTGCGCTCCGATGCAGTGCTTTATTCACACGTATTCAGCCTCAGAGGCGATTTTGAACGAGCAAGAACAGATAAACAAAAAACTAAGAAGAAGCAATGAAGCGGCTTGTTACCTACTGCCTTTTGATGTTTGCAACATGGACAGTCCATGCCCAGCGCTTCGGCAACGAATGGATTGACTTTCAGCAAACCTATTACAAAATTCCGATTCGCGCAGAGGGGATCTATCGCATCCTACCTGCCGATTTGCAAGCAGCAGGTTTCCCTGTTGCTACAACCGACCCGCGCAACATCCGCATCTTTTTTCGCGGACGCGAAATTGCTATTAATGTTGTCGGGGAAAATGATGGCAGATTTGATGCCACAGATTACATAGAGTTCTACGCCCGTACTGCGGGGCTGGACTTGATCCTGCCCATGTACGAAACGCCTAACCACGTTACTAACCTGTACGACAACTTTTATGCGGACGTATCTTATTATTTCCTGACCGCAGGCACAACGCGCGGCAAGCGCATGATCGTATCGGCAGAACGCAACAACAGCATCGAGGCAGAACGCTACCACATGCAGGAAATCATTGACTCGCGCAATGGTAATTTTGTCAATGGTGTGCTGTTCCCCAATTCGATTATCAACAACAACGATCGCGGTGGACTGTTTTCCCACTTCAACGAAGGCAAAGGCTTAGTGATTTTGGGAGCGCGACCTTCTGCCAATGTCGTTAATCGCACCTATGCGCTGCAAGATGTTGTGCAACCGAGCGGCAATCTGATCGTGCCGCCAAGAGCAATTATCAGGCTGGCAGGGCGCACCAATACCGCGCACGACGTGGATATGTTGATAGGTACAACAGCAGCCACTCAGACCAGAGTTGCCAATGTGCGCTTCCAAAACTACTCTGTCGTAGATATGGTAGCTACGCTCGACTCGGGTTTCCGCTTTCCTGCGCCTTCGGGCAATCTCCTGCTCGGCTATCGGGTCAATAGAGTCGTAAGAGCAGACGAAGAGGTTGCACTGGGGCACTTTATCCTCTCCTATCCGCAGGGCTTCAATATGCAGGGCAGCGCCTTCCGCAAGTTCAACCTCAATCCAAACCCTAACGGTACTTCGCGTATCGTACTGACAGGCGTACCCGCTAACACACGCGTATTAGATATTACCGATGAAGGCGAGGTAATGCTAATGAATGGACTTGTGGTAGGCAATACGGTTAATATCGTAGTGCCTAATACAGGACGCGGTCGCAAGCTATATGCAGACTCGCGCATTACGCGCCCAACAGGCATTACGCAGGTGAATTTCCGTCGCTTGCCCGTAGAAACGTCTAACTATCTGATTGTTACGCATCCGATTTTGCGCCGTCCTTTTGGAGGCATCCCCGATCCTCCGCAGGCTTATGCCAACTACCGCGCTTCTGCCAAAGGCGGAGGCTACCGTCCGCTGCTGGTCAATGTGGATGAACTATTCGATCAGTTCACCGAAGGCGAACCAAACCCGCTGGCTTTGCGCCGTTTTGCCGATTATGCATTAGCAAACGGCAATCCGCAATTCTTGTTTTTGTTGGGCAAAGGTTTGCAGATTTCGGCTTTTCACTTCGAAAATCCCGGTTCGGTAGCTGCATGGGTACAAATACCGCCCTATGGCAGCCCCGGCTCCGACAATGAAATTACCGCAGGGCTGGCAGGATTTCCAAAGCATATACCTGCTATTCCTACAGGAAGACTGCCCGCTTTTGACCCAGCACACGTGGTCAATTATCTTAACAAAGTAATCGAGTACGAAGAGTTTGAATTCGACGACTTATGGAAAAAGAACGTATTGCACCTCAGCGGCGGCTTTACCGCTTCGGAAAATGCACTCTTCCGCGCCTATGTGGACGGCTTCGCCGAAGTAGCACGAGGCGATTTTCTGGGCGCAAACGTTGAAACGGTATCCAAGAAAACCACAGATTTTGTCGAATTTATCAATATTCGCGACCAAGTTAACCGCGGACAAGGGCTGATTACTTTCTACGGACACGCCGCACTGGATTTTACAGACATTGACATCGGGCGGGTTTCCAATAACAGCTTGGGCTACAACAACCGCCGCCGCTACCCGATGGTAGTAGTGAACGGTTGCGGTTCGGGCGACGTGTTCCAATACAATATTTCGCTGGCTGAAGATTGGCTGCATACCGCTCAACGTGGAGCTATCCTTTGGCTGGCGCACGGACATTTAGGTTTTGCAGGCCCACTGCGCGCCTACACGCAAATTTTCTACGAAAATGTACTGGGCAAGCGCAGCAATATTAACCTGCCCATTGGCAAAGCCATGCAAAACTTCCTGCAAGACTATTTGCAACGCTCGCCAACCGATTTCAGCATTGCCAACGTGCAGCAGTTTGTTCTGGCAGGCGATCCGGCAATATACCTATTCAAAGCCCCGCGGCCCGACTATGCCATTAGCAACGACCGCGTATTTATCAACGGCTTCAACAATGACCGCGTAATTACGGCGCAGGCAGACTCGTTCCGCATCGGCATGGTGGTTTCCAACTTTGGCATTACCGACAATACCCCACTGACGGTTGCTATTCGCCGCACCTATTCCGACGGATCGGTAGATATTTTGCCCGTGCGCTCGTTCAATCCTGTGCGCTATCAGGACTCGCTGTTTTTCACCATCGTCAATCCGCGAGAGTCGCAGCGTCGCATCTTCGGATTGAATCGCTTCGAAATTACGATAGATGCCGAAAACCGCATCGCAGAGCTGCGCGAGGACAACAACTCCGCTGTCTTTGAGTTCTTCTTCCTACGCGGTACGATGATCCCGCTTGCCCCCAAAGAGTTCAGCATCGTCAGCCGACAGCCTGTGCCATTTATTGCGCAAAACTCAGATCCTTTTTCTGCCGAGCGACGCTACCGCTTCCAGATGGATACTTCCTATCTGTTCAACAGCAGCATCAGGCGCGATACAACAGTTTTTGGATTTATTACAGCACAATGGACAACGAGGCTGCCCAGCGTACCAGACAGTACCGTTTTTTACTGGCGCGTGCGCTATGCCGATCCGCGAGCCGATGAAGATACCTCGTGGGTTGAGTCTTCTTTTGTGTACATCCCCAACAGCCCCGACGGATGGTCGCAAAGCCGCCATCCACAGTTCCGCAAAAATGAACTCAGAGCTATGGAACTGGACTTGCAGCGCCGACGATGGAACTTTCAGGACAGAACGCTGACCATCACAGGTACTGCCTTTGGTAATGCCAATGCCAATACACTAAACTATTTCCTGAACGTTAATGGTCAGCCACTGATTACCAACACTTGCGCACTTAACCAACCGAGCCGCTTCTGCGTGCCGGGCGCAAGTATAGACCGCCTGCTGATTACCGCCATAGACGGACAAACGGGGCAATTCTACCGACCCGAAGCCGGGATGGATGCCTGCGGCTCGTCATTGCTGGTTTCAGCCATTGACCAATGCGAGTTGGTACGCGGCAACGTTCTCCAGCGAACCTTTAATCAAATTAAAGACGGCGACTATGTAATCGTCATGAATTCGCGATCGGTAGGCTTCGGCGGCTGGGGGCAAGGCAACTTAGATGCTATGGGTACCATCGGCGTAAATGTGGCAACCTTCCGCACCCGCTATCCGAGCGGTTCAGCTATGATTATCATCGGCAGAAAAGGCAGCCCACAGGGTACTGCAATCGAGGCATTTTCAGGTAATACGACCGGACAGGCAACTATTAACCATACTTTGCGCTTCACGCCCAACAGCGGAACTATTACCTCTACGCTCATTGGCCCTGCCGCAGAATGGGGCAGCCTGCTTCGCCTGATTAACAACGCTGAAAATCCGCAACGCGAAAACTGGCGATTAGACGTGTTGGGCGTTGATTTTCAGGGCAATGAGCGCGTGGTATTCAACAACGTGCGCCCCGATAACTTCTCCCTGCGCGACCTCAACCCCGCACAAACGCCTTATCTAAGGCTTCGCTTGCAGGTTACTGACAGCCTGAATCGCACACCTTACCAACTGCAACGCTGGCAGGTGATCTACAAAGAAGTACCCGAAGGCATTCTGCTATACGATACGCTGACTTATCGCGAGAATACTACACTCAACATCATAGAAGGCGATACGGCAAGAATTGGCTTCTCTTTCCTCAATATTTCGGGAAACGATTTTGGCGATAGCCTCGTTGTTGAGTATCGCATAGAAAATATACAGACAGGAACAAACACAACACGCCGTTTGCGCATTGCCGCGCCACGCCGCAGCGAGCAGACCAATTTCCGCATACCGATTAATTCGCTGGAATTTTTGGGAGAAAATCGCATGACTGTTACAGTCAATCCGCGCATTCAGCCCGAACAGGTCTATGAAAACAATACCCTGCAAGTCCGTTTCCGCACCAAACCCGACGACATCAATCCCGTGCTAGATGTTGCCATAGACGGGCGACAGATCATGGACGGGGAAATTGTCTCGCCCGAACCGTTTATTGTCATTACGATGAAAGACGAAAACCGAAGACTCATCAAGCGCGATACAACGGGCTGGGAAATTAGGCTGGGGCTGAACATACCCAATGCAGAAATGCGCCGCATCAACTTCAATGACCCGAATCTCAACTGGCGCGTAGATGCGGCAGGCAGATTTATTATCGAGTATCGCTCCAAGAAACTGCCCAACGGAACGTATCTGCTAACGGTACAGGCACAAGATGTTACAGGCAACCCTTCAGGAAGACAGCCTTACCGCGTTACCTTCCGCATCATCAATGAAACAACGGTAACTAACTTCTATCCCTACCCGAATCCGTTTTCTACCAGCGTAAGGTTTGTATTTACGCTCACGGGCGAAATTCCGGAAGACATCCGCATCCAGATCATGACCGTTTCGGGCAAAGTGGTAAAAACCATTTTCAAAGACGACCTTGGCCCGCTGCAAATCGGTAATAATATTAGTCAATACGCATGGGACGGCAAGGATGAATTTGGCGATCAGTTGGCGCGTGGTGTGTACCTCTACAAAGTAGATGTGCGCAAAGCCGGCGGCGAAGACTTTAACCACCGCGCCACCGCCGGCGACGATTTGTTCAAGCAAGGCTACGGCAAACTCTACCTGATGAAGTAGTTTTTGCAGGTTTTTTGCAATAACGTTTGGCTGAAAACGAGAGCCGTGCTAAATTTGCAGCTTTAAAAGCGAATAGTCATGAAAAGAACTTACCAGCCTTCCAACCGTAAGAGGCGCAATAAGCACGGCTTCCGCGAGCGCATGTCAACTCATAACGGTCGCCGTGTGTTGGCAGCTCGCCGTGCAAAAGGTCGTAAAAAACTGACTGTTTCTGATGAACCTCGTCATAAAGGTTAATCCGAAACTTGCAAATTGAGCGTATAAGGTTTTGAAAACCAATGGTTTCCCAAAGCGTGAACGGCTTAAAAGCAAAAAAATGATACAGGAGCTTTTTGCGAAAGGCTCCTTTCTTTTTTTGTATCCCTTCAAAATTGCGTACCTGCCATCTGAGGACAGCAAGGCAGATTTTCCGCAAGTGCTGGTGTCAGTTTCGCGCAAAAACTTCCGCCGCGCCCACGACCGCAACTTAGTCAAACGCCGCTGTCGTGAGATTTATCGCTGTTTTAAAACTGATTTACTGGCTCAAAAAAAGCAATTACCTGCCTGTCTGGGCATTATTTACGTAGGCAAAAAGCACGAAGATTTTGCTTTTATGCAACAGCGGCTGCGCGAAGTACTCAGCCGTTTACCTACGCAGTCCCTTACTCCTGCATCCGCACCTGAATCACCGGCGCAGAACCTACCGTAAGCGCACCAATGAGCAAAATGGCGGCTTGTATGCCAAAAATATCTGCCGTAATGCCTGAAATAACTGCGCCAAAGGCATAGCCCAAATCGCGCCAGAGGCGGAATGTGCCGATACGCTCGGCCTGCTGCTGTGGATGCGTCGCCTGCGCAATAGCTGCCAGAAAAGTGGGATAGACCAACGCCGTTCTTAAGCCCAGAAAAGGATACTACCCCCACAAAGGCATTGACAAGTACCCAAATGGCAAATTGGGCGCGGTTTTCCCGCAAACCGAGACGAACAGGCGTATCAGACATGGTAAAATTTTGATTTTGCCGAAGGTAAACGGTTACAAAAAGGTGAAAAAATTTGCAGTAAAAAATCGAGTAATGAATTTGAACTAAAAGCGCATCAGCCAGTTTGCCAACAATTCATTGCATTTTTCTGCCGCCTCTACCGAAGGAAAATGTCCACAGGCAGGCAGCAGGTGCAGGGTGCTGTTCGGCAGCCTTTCTGCACCGGCGCGGGCTATATCCGCAGTCGTTCCGGGGTTCAGGTAGCTGTTGGGGATGTAGCGGTCTTCTTCGCCGTAAATCACCAGCGCAGGCTGCTGCAATTCGGGCAGCCACCCAAAAACAGGCTCTGCGAGCATTCCGTGTGCAGAAGCAGCAATGCAGGCTGTAAAATCTTCATAATCAACACACTGCTTCATCTGTACACGCTCGTCAATCAGTTCTTGCGCCTCAGGACTCAGCGCGTAAAAATTGCGTTCCATGTTGGCGCGAACAGTTTCCGAAGCAGCAGCCAGTACATCCGCAGGACTGAACCAACTTTTAATCACATCGGCAGCCTCTTTGGTAAAGGTTTCAAAGCCCGCAGGTGCAAACAGCACCATTCCTTTGCAGCGTTGCGGCTCGCGGCGGGCAATGTGCATCGCAATTTGTCCGCCCATAGAATGCCCGACGATGATATAATCGCGCACTTGCAGCGCTTCCAGCAAACGGCTGATCGTTTCGGCAAAGAATGTCATCGTACAAGGAAACTTTGCTTTCGCGGATTTACCAAAACCGGGCAAATCAATCGCGATGCAGCGATGGTTTTTCGCCAGTTCGGGCAGATTATATTGCCATGCCTTTAAGTTGCTACCCAGTCCGTGCAGGAATACCAGCGTATTGTTGCCGCTGCCTGCTGCCGTGTAGGCTACCTCGCCGATGTCGGGTAGCACAACGTAGGACACATCAAAAGGATAGCGCAATAGTTCGCGAATGGTTGGCATAGCGATCAGAAGAAAAAATTACTGCCACTTTTTCAAGGCTGTTTCACAATACTTGACGAGTACCTGATTATCTAACTTAGCGCGAGTTATCTACAAATCACTTGACAATCAGTTACTTACGAATCAAGAGAGGAAAAAAGTAAGGATTAGCGAAAAACGGCTAACTTTGGATTTGCATTTTTCAAAGAAATCTTTTTTGCTTATGCTAACCCTTACAGCACACAAATTAATACAGATTTTCACGGATGTAGATGATTTTCTCAAAGATTTTTAGCCGCCGGCTGCCTTCTTATGAAGGCTTTGTTGCCTTGAAAAAGCACGCTCTCTTTGAGTTGTTTGCCTACTTATACCGAAATCAATCATATGCCACGTATCACGGCATGGAGTGCGTATCAGCTATCTTACGCTTTCGTCGTCCAAAACTGTCTTTCATGTGCATTGGCATCATCCGAAATAGATTGGCTTAGACCAGTGCGCAATTATTTTGCTACAAACAGGCATTTGGCAGGTATATGTTGCAGTTGTTTTTTTCTGCCAACAGTAGCTTATGGACAGAAAGAGGTCTTCGGCAAAGTACGTTGAAGATTTGTAAGTTACCGAAAACCTTTGAGTGATTTTTTCACGCATAAGGCAGATTAAAAATCTGCATTTTTAGGTGTACGAGGGAACGGGATTACGTCGCGGATGTTGCTCATGCCGGTGATAAAGAGCATCATACGCTCGAAGCCAAGCCCAAAGCCTGAGTGTTCGCAAGTTCCGAATTTACGGGTTTCCAAGTACCACCAGAGTGCCTCTTCGTGGATTTGCATTTCCCGTATTCGCCGGGTGAGCTTTTCAAGGTTTTCTTCGCGCTGGCTGCCGCCGATGATTTCGCCGATGCCCGGAAAGAGTACGTCCATTGCTGCTACGGTTTTTCCATCGGGATTTTGCTTCATGTAAAAAGCCTTGATTTCCTTAGGGTATCCCGTGATGATGACAGGCTTTTTGAAGTGTTTTTCAACCAAATAGCGCTCATGTTCGCTTTGTAAATCAATGCCCCACTGTACAGGAAACTGGAATTTACCTTTTTTATGATGATTTGAAGCCAGTAAAATATCAATAGCTTCGGTGTAGGTGATGCGCTCGAAATTGTTGTTCAACACGAATTCGAGGCGCTCGATCAGCCCCATTTCGCTGCGTTCATCGGCTTTTTTGGCTTGCTCTTCTTTTGCGAAGCGCTCATCGAGAAACTTCATGTCGTCGGCGCAATTTTCCAGCACATAGCCGATGAGGTATTTGATAAAATCCTCTGCCAGATCCATGTTGTCGTAGATGTCGTAGAATGCCATTTCGGGTTCGATCATCCAGAACTCTGCTAAGTGGCGGGCAGTATTGGAATTTTCTGCGCGGAAAGTAGGACCAAAAGTGTAAATCAGCCCCAGCGCCATTGCGCCCAGTTCGCCTTCGAGTTGTCCGGATACAGTCAGATTGGTGGAACGCCCGAAAAAGTCCACCGAATAATCAACCTCACCGTCTTTTGTACGTGGTGGGTTTGCTATGTCCAGCGTCGTTACGCGGAACATCTGACCAGCACCTTCTGCATCGGATGCTGTTATGATAGGCGTGTGCAGGTAGAAGAAACCATGATCGTTAAAATATTTATGGATGGCAAACGATAAGGCATGGCGAATGCGGAAAATAGCGCCAAAAGTATTAGTACGCGGACGGAGGTGTGCAATTTCGCGGAGAAACTCTAAGGTGTGTGCTTTCTTTTGCAGCGGAAAAGTATCCGGGTCGGCATCTCCAAGGATTGTGATTTGTTGTGCCTGTATTTCTACTGCTTGCTCTTTGCCTTGTGAAGCTACAAGTGTACCATTAACGGCTACACAAGCACCTGTTGTGATGCGGCGGAGTGTCTCTTCATCAAATTTTGCTACATCGGCAACCACCTGAATGCTATGTATAGTAGAGCCGTCATTAACGGCGATGAATGCCACATTTTTATTGCCGCGCTTGGTTCTTACCCAGCCTTTGATGAGTATTTGTGAGCCGATGGCATCACTCTTAAGAACGTTGGCAATTCGGTTGTGTTTTGGCATAGTCGGTTATGCTTTATTATTAGGTGGACAAAGTTAGCATATCCCGTCATTTTTTGAAGCGACTTTCTAACTTTGCAAAATGTATCAACTCTTCCTTGATTCGTTGCATTTTCCGCCGGTAGAACTGGCTGATGAAAGTGGCTTGCTGGCTTTTGGCGGCGATGTGTCTGCGCAGCGCATTCTGGCAGCTTACGAACAGGGCATTTTCCCATGGTTCGACGAGGGCAGTGTGCCGCTTTGGTGGTCGCCTAACCCGCGCTTTGTGCTTTTTCCCGAAAACTTACTGATTTCTAAAAGTATGCGGCAATTGCTGCAAAAGAAGCAATTCAGTATTACAGTTAATCAGGCGTTTGACCAAGTAATTGGGCATTGCAAAAATATTCCCCGCAGGGGACAGGATGGCACATGGATTACGAAAGAGGTAGAGCAAGCCTATTGTGAGTTGCACAGATTGGGCTGGGCGCACTCTGTAGAGGCCTGGCAAAATGGAGCGCTTGTCGGGGGGCTATACGGGCTAATCCTCGATCGCTGCTTTTTTGGAGAGTCTATGTTTACGTATGTGAGTAATGCCTCTAAAGCAGCATTTATTACACTGGTTGCCAATTTGAAGCAAGCAGAATTTGTAGTCATTGATTGTCAGGTATATACAGAGCATCTGGAAAGTCTCGGAGCGCAGATGATTCCGCGCAGGATGTTTCAACAACTGATCAAACACTATGGGCGACGAGTGCCTTTTGATCTTACTGCTACATTTGACCCGCATTGCTATAAGGTCTGAAGCGAGCATGCTTCACAATAAAATGTCGTAATATTGCATCACAACTCACATCACTCAAGAATAATGACACAGCAAACTTTTTCAAATACTACAAAAGTTTCTCAACAAGACAATAAACCAAAGAAAAGTGCTGCCCGCGAGTGGCTGGATGCGATCGTGTTTGCTGTGGTGGTGGCGACTATTTTCCGCTGGCTGCTGGTAGAACCTTTCACCATCCCTACGCCTTCGATGGAAAAAACGCTGCTGGTTGGCGACTATTTGTTTGTGAGCAAGTTGCACTATGGCGCACGCACACCGATGACACCGCTGCAAATCCCGCTGGCTGCCAATAAGATATGGGGTACAGATATTCCCTCCTTTGTAGATTGGATTCAACTGCCCCAGTTTCGCCTACCTGCTATCTCGGAGGTAAAGCGCAACGATGCAGTGGTATTCAACTGTCCCGTTGATCCTTCCCCTGAGTATCCGGTAGATATGAAGACGCACTACATCAAGCGCTGTGTCGGCCTGCCCGGCGAAACTATTGAGATCAAAGATCAGCAGATCTATATTGATGGTAAGGCTGTTGAAAATCCTGAAGGTTTGCAGCAGAGCTATATCGTAGAAACCAAGCAAAACCAAGTGGTGCGCAGCCGTGTGTTTACCGATCTGGGAATTACCGACATTGAGCAGTTTGGCAGCAGCTATCTGATCCATACCAATGATGCAAAGGCGGCAGAACTGCGCAAAGCAGACTTTGTGAGTAGCGTAACTAAAGAAGTTTTTCGCCGCGAGGGAACTGACCCCAGAGGCCGCTCTTTCCCTTATGCCACCGGTTTTGACTGGACGATAGATAACTTCGGGCCCGTTAATATTCCAAAAGCAGGCGAAACGATCCAACTTAATGCGCAAAATGTAGCGATTTACAAGCAAGCAATTATTTACTACGAGCATAACAAAGGCATCACCGAAGCCAACGGGCAACTGTTGCAGGATGGTAAGCCACTGACTTCCTATACCTTTAAGCAGAACTACTACTTTATGATGGGCGACAATCGCCACAATTCTGCCGATTCGCGCGTGTGGGGATTTGTACCTGAAGACCACATACTCGGTAAAGCCCTGTTCATCTGGATGTCGGTCAATCCGTATCCCGAAGGAAGTAAAGTCCGCTGGGAACGTCTTTTTTCAGGTATCAAGTAACCATGAGACACTTCTTTTTCCTTTTATGCTGCCTGACATTGACTTTTTTTGCTGTGCAACGAGCCACTGCACAAAGTTTTTACATTGAGTTTGTAAAAAAAGACAAGCCATCGCAAGTGCGCATCATGGGTGATGGCGAAGAAGTTGTTTGCAAAATTAGACAGGGCAACGGCAAAAGAATGCGCATGAGAGGCGAATTGAATATTCTGAATGACAGCACGTTGCAGATAGATAATCAGATTTTTCACCTGCGGGAAGTTATATATATCACAGCCCTTGCCGACTGGTGGGATAGGAAACTTTCTGCCCTGCTGATGACAGCAGGCGGGGCTGCTGCCATGACCTACGGCGCAGCCAACATCGGTATGAATCGCCCGGTGCCTGCCAATAATGGCATTCCGGGTATTGTGCATACGCTTGCCATTACCACAGGCGTAACGCTGTCTATCGCAGGGGTGATGCAGTTCGTATTGCCGGGAAAATATTTTTTCTATAACAAATACTGGAACGCGCAAATCAAGCCGCTGCGCTTCGCTAATTAATGTTATTAAACGATGACCCAACCGCAACGTCCGATATTTATTACAGCCATTGGTACTGACAGCGGAAAAACGCTGGTGAGCGCCATCGTTACCGAAGCCCTGCAAGCCGACTACTGGAAGCCGATCCAGTCCGGCACGCCGCGCGATACCGATACGGTGCGGTCTCTGGTAAGCAATCCCGTTTCGCAGTTCCATGAGGAGGCTTATTTGCTGCGCGAACCGCTTTCGCCGCATGCCTCGGCAGCTATTGACGGATTAACCATCGATTTGAATCAAATACGCCTGCCCATCACTCACAATCGTTTGGTGGTGGAAGGCGCGGGAGGGATACTTGTGCCGCTCAACGACACCGACTTTGTGATAGACTTAGCCGACCGATTTGCCGCTGAAGTTATTCTGGTAGCCAATCTGTACTTAGGCAGCATTAATCATACGCTGCTGAGCGTGGCGGAGTTGAAACGCCGGGCGGCTGTGGGAAAGTTCACTATCAAAGGCATCATTTTTAATCAATGTCCAGTGGAAAGTTCCGAGCAGATTATTTTGCATCATGCTAAGTTGCCTTGTCTGTTGCGCATTGGCAGGCATGAGGCTGTTACCAAAGAGTTGGTTCAAAAGTATGCGGCGGAGTTGGAGGGAGGCATAATATGAAGATTTTACATGTTTCCGCTTTGGATATGGGCGGAGCCGCAACCGCCGCTATCCGCTTGCATAAGGGTTTACTGAAAGCGGGTATTCAGTCTGCTTTTTTAACCACAAAGAATTGCAATCGCAACATACCTAATAAGTATATCTACGAGCCAAAAGTAGAGCCCATTACATTGAGTCAGGTATTGAAAAAAACAATTAAAGTGCGGCTGGGTTTGGAAAGTCCGCATAGTTTCTACGAGGCACAGCACCTGACTATCAAAGGTGAGCCTACAGGCGTAGGATTTAGTTTTGCAGAAACCTTAGAAGATATTACTTCGCATCCAGCCTATCAGGAAGCAGACATCGTACACCTACACTGGGTAGCAGGCTGGTTAGACTATCCTTCTTTTTTTGCCAAAAATACAAAACCGGTTGTGTGGACACTGCACGACCTGAACCCTTTCAGTGGTGGATTGCACTACGCTGCCGGAACATCTATTACTGAAGCCCAAATGGGACGGTTGATTTCCGAACCCAAAGATCGCTTGCAGAAAGCCCACAACTACAATCTGCAAATCAAGCAAAAGAGCTTGGAGGCAGTCAAAAACTTACACATTGTATCGCCTTCTGATTGGTTATTGCAGCAGTCCAAACAAAGTATGGTATTCGCGAAATATGAGCACACAAGAATTCCCTACAATTTGGATTTAAATATTTTCAAGCCGCATCAATCAGCAAGGGAGCTGTTAGGCATTCCTTCGGATAAAAAAGTACTCCTGTTTGTGGCGGATACTGTAGATAGTATTGTAAAAGGTTTTGGACTGTTGAAGGAGGCTTTACTTGCTGTTCAAAGCGCTTGCGATTACCAACTGCTGGTAGTCGGTTTGGACAAAGGGAATGCACTGGAGGGCTTGCAAAATGTGCATCACATGGGCTATGTGCAAGATGAACTCCTGATGGCGATGATTTACAGCGCTGCTGATGCCTTTATATTGCCCAGCCTGATGGATAATTTCCCTAATACAATGTTAGAGTCTATTGCCTGCGGTACGCCTGTTATCGCTTTTCCAATAGGCGGCATACCTGAGGCAATTCGGCATGGGGAAAACGGTTTTATTTGCGAAACTGCAAGCG
>NZ_JBRCHD010000021.1:0-9673 GCF_053489755.1 Rhodoflexus sp. | reverse complement strand
TCGCAAGTTACGCCGCTATAAGAGACGTTGGAAAGTAGAGCGTTTTTTTGCCTGGCTACAAAACTTCAGACGATGCGTAACCAGATACGAATATCATTTAGACAATTTTGCAGGATTTGTCAAACTGGCTGCCATGATTATGCTACTTAGATAGTTTTGAGATGAGTTGTAATCTCCTGCTTCGGTAGCCCACATCGGTAACTTGAGAAATGGCGGTGTTATTACTCCGAAATAAGAGTAGAAGTTGCTTCTGTATATTAACATTTTTCTTTTACACCTTATCATTTGAAATGACAAGGTTAGCAATACTTGATAAGACCGATGGATAAGTCTGGCGCAACTAGCGGCAGATGCCTTGCAGCCCGCTTACTGATACATCAACCGATAATACTCATCCGCCATGCGGTCGGAATCAAAGCGCGGAGCGACGTCTTTCATGCTTTGTTTCATTATGTTGAGCCACTGTTCAGGATGGTTGTAATAGGTCGGAATAACTCGCTGCGTCAGCATTTCCATCAGATTGTCGTGGTCAATAATATCCTGTTCAGGATTGGTACAGCGCAAATCAACAGGCGGTATAACAAACGCGTTTACACCATCTACGGCAAATTCAGGAATCCAGCCATCGGAAATAGAAAAGTTGATAGCCCCATTCATGGCCGCGGTCATGCCGCTGGTGCCGGAGGCTTCGCGGGTGCGACGCGGTGTATTCAGCCAAACATCTGCACCGTTTTTGAGCAGGCGCGAAAGATGCAATTCATAGCCCGTCAGCACGGCGCAATTAGGCAATGTGCGCGACAAATCAACAAGATAATTAAAGGTGTTCACCGCGTTGTAGTCGCCCGGATAGGGTTTTCCGGCCCAGATCATCTGAATCGGGCGGTTGGGGTCGCGGAGCAGGCGCTCAAAGTAGCCCAAATCGCGCAGAATCAGGTCTGCCCGTTTGTAGCCTGCAAAACGCCGCGCCCAAACAATCGTCAGAACGTCGGGAGAAAATAAATTGCCCGTTTGGTCGGCTACTACGCGAAACAGTTCAGCTTTCATCTGCTTTTTGCGGGCAACGAGTGCGCGGTCGTCATCGTTATCCAATGCCTTTTGCAATTCAGCGTCTGCCCAATAGCGCTTGTTCTGCGCGTTGGTAATGGAAATAATCGGGCAAATGCCTTCAAAACTACCCCACATCTGATTGCTGACAACGCTATGTAATTTGGAAACGGCGTTGGCTTTACGCGCAAGATTAAGCGCGGCAAGCGTATAGTCTAACACAGGGCTTCCTTCCTGTCCGCTGATGCGCATTGCTTCATGGGTGTCAATGCCGTAGAAGAAATTCATCACGCGCATCAGTTCGGTATCGTGGGTTTCGTTACCGGCTTTTTCGGGTGTGTGAGTTGTAAAAACTAATCTTTTGCGCACTTGGTCAATATTGTGGTGCTGCTTGTAGAGATAGTATGCCAGCGGCAACGCATGGCCTTCGTTCATGTGATAAACGTCCACGCCGCCGAGCGCTTCCAGCACCTTTGCCCCTGCAATGCCCAGCACCATGCTTTGAGCCACACGCGTCAGTTCGTTGTCATCGTATAGGCGTTCGGTAATCGTCCGCGAAAGGTGGTCATTTTCAGGAATATCAGTCGTCAGAAAATAAATCGGCACAGTGCCGAACGTTTCAGGGCGCAGGCAGTAGGCTTTCACATAGACGTGCGCATGAGTGATTTTCAGCCCGACTTTAATGCCAGTGTCTTCCAGAAAACTGTAGTGCTTTTCCTGAAATAACACGTCCATATGTCCATTTTCCCGACGGACTTGGTCGTAGTAGCCGCGTTTCCAGAGGATGCCGATGCCAACCATATTTTGCCGAAGGTCGTAGGCACTGCGCATGTGCGAACCTGCCAGAAAGCCCAAGCCGCCCGAATAGGTTTTCAGGCATTGGTCAATGGCAAATTCCATAGAAAAATAGGCTACGCGTTTGCTGTATTTCGGGTCGGGGGTGTAAGGATGTCGCCAATGGCTGTATTGCGCGATTTCAGGTAGGGTGTGAATCATGACAGAATATTTTCAGCGAATATGGCAAATTTTTTCCGATGCCGCCAAAATGTTAGGCACGCAGATTTTTCCTAACTTGTCCGGCTTTTCGCATCGCATAAAAATAGCATTTGATTATCAGCTACTTATGAAATTTTTTATCTGATTTTACCGCACTAACTGCGTCAAATGCTGCATAGCAGAGTTGTTAAAACTCAGGGGCAATCACGTTCGTTTCAGGTGTATGCTTATCGCAATGGTAAGCGCGTCATCATCAGGCACATCGGCTCGGGTACGACCGCTGCTCTTCAACAGGTCGCCGACAGGTTCATTGCCGATTATACCGGACAATCCAGCCTTTTTGAGCCGCCAAAGTCTGAGCAAACATCCGTATTACTCAGTCAGTGTACCTGAAAAGGGGTTAATTTAATAACGCAATTTATTTGCGAAAACTTGATAATCAGTTGCTTACGAATCAAGAGAGAAAAAAGCAAGGATTAGCGAAAAACGGCTAAATTCGGATTTGCACTTTTCAAAGAAATCGCTTTTGCTTGTGCATACACCCTACAGCACACAAATTAATACAGATTTTCAGCCGCCGGTGGAACAGCGCTCTCATCGTCCATCGTAAACTGCGTACTTATTTTCCGCAGCGGCGTGCAACGTCTGCCTTCTTATGAACGCTTTGCGGACTGATTGCTTACACTTATTTTGATACCCTTCCCAAAGCTAAAACTTTTCAATCCCTCTCTCAAATAAAACTTTTCAAAGACCTAATTGCATAGTTCGCGTTAGTATCAGTTTTGTTGCACGGTAAAAAAATAGCCTGTGAATTGAGAGGCTGTCCAAAAAGTAACATAGACTTTAGTCTGTGACCGGTTTAAATACTTGATAATCATACGACTACAGACTGAAGTCTGTGCTGCATTCAGCCTTTTTAGACACCCTCGGCTATGCCACAGGGTCTGACCCAAATTAACAAACTGTACCGGATCACAAATAGGTGATGAAAGGCATGGGCTTTTAAGAGATGACCAATTAAATAGCAAAACCTATGACGCCTACGTCGTCTATTTGCTTGCTGTTGCCTTTCCACTCGTAGAATATATCATGGAGGATGCCTTCCTGTTCAGTAATAGGGTATCTGCAAATATTTTCTAATATTTTTTTGAAATTTTTACGCATCAGTTTTCTTCCTTTTAGATTAAACTGATCAAAAAATCCATCAGTTGCCAAATAAAAGCATCCGTTGTTTCCTTTTTCAAAGGGAATATGAATAGTTTCAAAAGACTTGTCTAAGTAGCCCCGCAGCGACCAGCCGACAGTATCTTTGCTGCTTTTGTATTCTTGAATGCCGTCTTGGCGAACGCGGTACAACGGCTGACGCGCTCCGCTGTAATGCAAAACATTTTCTTTGGTGTCTATCATGCAAAGCCCTATTTCTAAGCCATCGCGCACGTTAGGATTGCTGCCTGTTAGGTATTCATTAAAAAGAAAATCTAATGTGTGCAGTATTTGAGAGGGCATGACATACGCATCAGCATCTTCTATCAGGCGGCTGAGCAGCATATGGGAGACGATGGTCAGCATGCTTGCCGGAACGCCGTGCCCAGTACAGTCGCCAAGCGCTATGTAAATCAGATGTCTTTTTTGAGCGATGAAGGCAAAGTCGCCGCTGAGGTTGTTTTTAGGCAGATGCAGGAAAAAAGAATTGGAAAGAACCTGTTGGATAGGCGTTTGTTTGGCAAAAATCGCCCGTTGAATGCGCGAAGCATAGCGAATGCTTTCGGTTATTTGTTTGCGTTGGCGCGCGATGGTTTGGAGGCTCTCAGAGAGTGCAGCGTTGTTGGCTTTGAGTTCTTCTGTTTTATGTAAAGATTCTTCCCGTTCTAACTCTAAACGAAAAATTGCATCCGACAGGTGGCTTGTCGTGATTTCCATCATTTGGTATTGCGCAAGCAGTCTTTCTTGCAACTCGGCTATTTGCTTATGTAAAGCCGCGTTTTCTTCTTTTAGTGAGTGGGAGTCGAGTTGATTATTAGATAATGTTATACCTTCGCGAACAGATTTCATATGTTAGGACATAATTGTTATGAGGTTGATAGTTAGAAAATTGTTTATTTTTGAAATAAACGAAAATTAGCCTCGCCTATTTTGTTTTTTTTGATAGGTTGTGCGAAGGATGTATGTAATTTTGATGTCTGGAATCGTAAAATTGGCTGGAAGGGCGCTTTGGTATGATGGGTTTTTTGGCATAAAATTTGTATTTTTTTTTTTTTTTTTTTTTTTTCAAAAAAAATCACTTAAAAGATAAAAAACATAATATTTGGCAAGAAGCTAAAAAGTTTTTCGCATGTTGTTTTTGGGGTGTTTTTGCAGCAAAGCAAAGGCTTTTGCTATGTACGCAAGAATGACAATCATAAGATTGAATAAAACAATGACCATAGTTCTTGGCGAAAGATCCACAGGGGCAGGCTGAGGTGGTTTTCGGTCTGATCCTGTGGGGAAAAAATCCGTGTGCTACAACCCCAACTCTTTGGCGCGATTCCAGTAAACGTCCATTTCGGTGAGGCTCATTTCGGAAAGCGATTTGCCGTCTTTTCGGCTTTCGCTTTCCAGAAAATTGAAACGGCGCGTGAATTTCAAGTTGGTTTTTTCCAATGCCGTTTCAGGATTGATGTCAATAAACCGCGCATAGTTCACGAGCGCAAACAACAGGTCGCCAAACTCGCTTTCTATTGCGTCTTGACTGGTAGCTTGACTGTTCTGCAACGCATTTTTCAGTTCATTCATTTCCTCCTCTACTTTTGCCCAAACGTCGGCGGGTTTGTCCCAGTCAAAGCCGACAGCGCGGGCTTTTTCCTGAATGCGGATAGCTTTCACCAACGCGGGCAGCGATTGCGGCACTCCGCTCAACACCGATTCTTTTTCGCCCGAAGCGGCTTTTTCTGCCATTTTGAGCTGTTCCCAGTTGCGCTTGACCTCGTGTTCGTCTGCCGCCTGCACGTTGCCGTAGATATGCGGATGGCGGCGGATGAGTTTCTCACACACCTGATGAATCACATCGGCAATGTCAAAAGCGGATTGCTCGGCAGCTATGCGCGAATAGAACACGATATGCAGCAGCAAATCGCCCAATTCTTTTTTGACCTCTTCCAGATTATTGTTTAGGATAGCATCCGAAAGCTCGTAGGTTTCCTCAATGGTCAGATGACGCAACGACTCAATGGTCTGCTTTTTGTCCCAAGGACATTGTTCGCGTAGGTCGTTCATAATGCCCAGCAGGCGGGCAAAGGCTTCGGCATACTTGGGGTGATGAGGTTCTACGGGCATAATAATAACGTTGTAAGTAGCAAAATTACGCGCTGTCATCATTAAAATTGCGCGTGGGTTCAAACAAGCCATTTACATACGTAGTTACTATATAAAAAATTAAAACAATGTGCCCCAAACAGGCAGAAGCCTATACGTTCGTCGCCTTAGAACCTTACCTGACCGCGCAAGGATTTGTTTTCTTGCCTGAACTAAAGCAGTTTCGCAAAATCACTGACATAGGCTTTCAAAATATCATTTTATCATTCTCGGGACGAAACGATACTTTTTTGGAGGTGAATATTGGCTTACGCCATCACGGGGTGGAAGAAATAGCACAGCAGTTTTTAGACAATCTGCCTGAATTCCGCAAAGAGGCCAATACCTTAGTTGTATCTATCGGTAAACTTTCCGATACTAAGTATTTTCGTTACAAGATCAATTGTCAGGACGATATTTACAACTGTGCCCATCAGATCTTAGACTTTATGAACGAGCGCGGTTTTCGATTTCTGAATGAGTCCAGTTCGCTTGTCAGTCTAAACAAAATACTGAACGATCGCCCACATCTGCCTGTAAAGTATATCTACAACCAGACTCACCGTTGTTTTAAGGCAATTATTGTAGCACGAATGTGCCACCATCCGCAGTTTATGGAGTTGGTAGAGGTTTATTTAAGCACTCTTCAGAAACTTGGCGTACCTGATCGCACGCTGATGGAGTACGATCGCCTTGCTAACTATTTGCTGCACTACAGCCCGAATTAGGCAGGGGCATTATTGCTTTTTCCTTTTCAGTTCCAGACTATAAAGAATTTAAGTACGCCAAAGCCGATGCTGAGCAGCGATAGTATCCCTGTAAGCCATTTATTAGCGCCCAGCGCTATGCCCGCCGCCGCAGCTACAATGCCCGAAAGAATCAGGCAAACAGCCGAGAAGTAGTAAAGGCTCATGGTTTTCAGCAGCGTTTGTACAATTTGCGCAATAATCAGCACGGCAATGCTTGCAAAGGCGACTTTGGCCATTATTGCGTTGTTAGCGTTATGGTTACTCATAGCTTTCCGATTCGTTAGGGAAGTTACAGGTTTTTACATCTTCAATGTATTGTCCGAAAGCCTGTGTCATAATGCCGTGCAGGTCTGCATAACGGCGCAAAAAACGCGGACGAAACTCGTTGGTAATACCCAGCATGTCGTGTACAACCAGCACCTGACCGTCCACGTGTGGACCTGCGCCAATGCCAATTACCGGAATTTTAACTGTTTCCGCTACTTTCTTGCCTAAGGAAGCGGGAATTTTTTCCACTACCAGCCCAAAGCAGCCGCATTGTTCCAGCATTTGCGCATCCTCCAGCAGTTTTTGGGCTTCGGCTTCTTCTTTGGCGCGCACGGTATAAGTGCCAAACTTGTAAATAGACTGCGGTGTCAGCCCCAAATGCCCCATCACAGGAATACCTGCGCTTAGCACGCGGTCAATAGATTCCTTAATTTCAGCGCCGCCTTCCATTTTTACGGCATGTGCGCCTGATTCTTTCATAATCCGAATGGCAGACTCCAGCGCCAGCCGCGAGTTGCCCTGATAAGTGCCGAAAGGCATATCTACCACTACAAAAGCGCGTTTCACGGCGCGAATGACCGATGAGGCATGATATATCATTTCGTTCAGGCTCATAGGCAGCGTGGTTTCATGCCCTGCCATCACGTTGGATGCCGAATCGCCTACCAGAATTACATCTATCCCCGAAGCGTCTAAAGTTTTTGCCATCGAATAATCGTAGGCTGTAAGCATGGCAATTTTTTCGCCGCGCTGTTTCATTTCTATGAGTCGGTGTGTGGTAATGCGTTTGAGTTCGCTGCTTTTATGTACAGACATGCGTTTGTAGGTTAAAAATGCTTGCCGACAAAGTTGTCGTTTTTGTCTTATATATCCATTGTTGCGCTTTCGCTATTTTCTGTGTTTTTGGCAGGCGCTTTTGCTTCCTGCTTGCGCAATGTGATAATCAGTACGCCTGTAAGAACAAACAGTGTCCCAATCATTTGCCAAAAGGAAAAAGGTTCGCCAAGTAGTATGTAAGCCAGAAAAATAGTAGCAATGGGCCCAATACTACCCACAATGGCAGCATTAGCAGCCCCAATCAGGCGGATACCTTCCGAAGTCATCACCGCAGGCGCAACGGTCGCTACAATTGCCATCCAGATGCTTAACTCATAAACAGCCGCATCAAATCGCCACAAACTGCCCGGATTTGCAATCAAATACTGTATCAAAACCGGAATTGTGGCAAACAACATGACGTATGAGATATACACCGCCGAGCCAATGCGAGGAATCAGCCTGCCGCTGACAATCAGGTAAATAGAGTAAGTGAACGCCGCCATAAAAATCAGCCCTGCACCCAGCCAGAAATAATCGCCCGTTGCTGTAAAATCCGTCGTCAGCGCAATGGCGATACCTGCGTAGGTCAGCGCCAGCGCATAATAATGCTGTTTGAGAATAGGTTTTTTAAACCAAATCGCCGAGATAACAACAACAATTGTCGGATAAACAAACAAAATTAGCCGTTCTAACCCAGCGCTTACATATTGAAGTCCCCAAAAGTCAAATAGACTGGAAAGGTAGTAGCCTATAAATGCCATTGCCGGAATCAGGATTTTGTCCTTCGTGCTGAAGCTGCTGAAAGGCACGCGGCGATAGTTGTAGATAATCACCCCTGCAAAAAACGGCAGCGCAAACAGCATCCGCAAACTAAGCAGCGATGAGGTATCAACCTCATATCGGTACATCAGTTTTGCAATAATAGCCTTTGAAGCAAATCCGACCGCGCCTGTCATAATTAGCAGCGCGCCCCAGATTTGCCGCAAGTCAAGTTTTTGTACTGTAGCCTGTATTTTATATGCCATGATTTGACTGCTGATGATGAAATAAAAACTTTATACGCTCTGTACGCCGCGGCAAAAACACCTTAACAACCAAAAAGCCACCCCGAAAATACTCAGGATGACTTTTCAGTTAGGCGCTCGATACCACAAAGCCAACAAAATTAATAGCGATAGTATTCAGGTTTGAACGGACCTTTTACGTCCACACCAATATATTCGGCTTGTTCTTGCGAAAGCTCTTCCAGTTGTACGCCAATTTTTTCCAGATGCAGGCGGGCTACCATTTCATCCAAATGTTTAGGCAGCGTATAAACTTTCTTCTCATACTTGTCGCCGTTGCTCCACAATTCAATTTGTGCCAGCACTTGGTTCGTGAATGAGTTAGACATTACAAATGAAGGGTGTCCTGTCGCGCAGCCAAGATTTACCAAGCGACCTTCGGCAAGAATAATCACATCTTTACCGTCAATATTGTACAAATCTACCTGTGGTTTTATTTCGGTGCGCGTGTGTCCATAGTGCTTATTGAGCCAAGCCATGTCTATTTCTGTATCAAAATGACCGATATTGCAGATGATAGCCTTGTCTTTGGCTGCGCGGAAATGCTCTTCGCGTATAATGCCAATATTACCCGTAGCGGTAACCACAATATCGGCTTCTTTGATTGCATCCGACATGCGCTTGACGGCAAAACCGTCCATAGCGGCCTGCAATGCACAGATGGGGTCAATTTCAGTTACAATTACGCGCGCGCCTGCCCCACGCAACGAAGCAGCAGAACCTTTGCCCACATCGCCGTAACCGGCAACAACGGCAACCTTGCCTGCAATCATAATATCGGTAGCGCGGCGGATAGCATCTACGCAAGACTCCTTGCAACCATATTTATTATCAAACTTAGACTTAGTTACAGAGTCATTCACGTTAATGGCAGGGACTGGAAGCGTTCCTTTCTTCACGCGCTCATAGAGGCGATGCACGCCTGTAGTCGTTTCTTCAGAAATTCCCCTGATGCCGGCTACCAATTCAGGGTAGCGGTCAAGCACCATGTTTGTCAGGTCGCCACCGTCATCCAGAATCATATTCAGCGGCTTGCGTTCAGGTCCGAAAAATAGCGTTTGTTCAATACACCATTCAAACTCTTCCTCAGTCTGACCTTTCCACGCATACACAGGGATGCCTGCCGCTGCAATAGCCGCCGCCGCATGGTCTTGTGTAGAGAAAATATTGCATGAAGACCATGTTACCTCTGCCCCCAGCGCTACCAACGTCTCAATCAGCACAGCAGTCTGAATAGTCATGTGCAAACAGCCGGCTATACGTGCGCCTGCCAGCGGCTTGCTTTCACCATATAATTTGCGAAGCGCCATCAGTCCCGGCATTTCAGCCTCTGCCAAGCGAATTTCTTTGCGGCCCCATTCTGCCAGCTTAATATCCTTTACCTTGTAAGGCAAATAAGTGGTT
>NZ_JBRCHD010000020.1:0-67604 GCF_053489755.1 Rhodoflexus sp. | reverse complement strand
TCTTCCAGCACCGCTACGGCTTGCGCCCCCGTGCCTGCCGTACTTGCTATATTCACCGCAGGAGGTAGAATATATTGCTGATTGGCGAAATGCAACCAGTCATTGTTCGGAATGCCGGGAAGATTCGCATATCCGCCAGAGTGTAACTCCCAGAAGCGAATGGGAGTAACTGTTGAACTAAAACTAGAAGGAGAAACAGACGTTACTACTCTCTGCAAGATGTTTATACCCGTGATAGCGCCTGCCGCATCAGTGGATATGGAACGCTGAGCATATGTTCCTATAACTAATGGGGATGGCAATGATGCTGGCACGCTGTTCCATGCGCGGTTGAGCGCGTCGTTCTGACGAGCCGGAGAAATGGTTACGTTGATAGGAGCGCTGGTATAAGGCGGCAAACCGAGACCAACGTACTTAATAGATTTAATCGCGCCGGTAGTGGCGTCAAATTCAAGATCGAATTCCCCATTGTTTGCCGTAGGGAAACCGCTGCCAACCGCTGGCACATAACTGATGGAGCTAGGCGCCAAGGCGTTTTGCGGTTGCTGGGCAAGCGTAACCCCGCCGCCAGACAAAAGCACATCTGGGCAAGCCGCATAGCTTCCGCCATTGACAATAGTGAACACCAATTCATCTTTTACGCGAGATACTGATACGGAAGCATTGTCATTTACAACCTCTGAAGGTGAAAAGAAGTCACCCTCTTTAGGGTTAGGAATGATGCGGAAATTAGGGTTGCTAGAATATCCTGCGCCTGGATTAGTAACATCAATACCAATCAATTGACGGTTTGCATTGAATACGGGGCGACCCTCGGCGCGAACGCCAAAAGCCTGATCAGGAGCGTCGAATTCTACAATGTAAGTATCTACCTCTTTACCACCAATAGGTGTACCAAATGTAATAGTAGGAAGAAACGTACTGCCGACATTTATCAAACCTTCTATGAAGCGACCTTCCAATTGTGAAGGCTGATCAATCACATAGTTATCAATACCGCTGCCTGAACGGAACAGACGAATGCGCAGGCTGTTAGTCGCAGGAGTAATGCGCATGGTCATATTTGGAATACCTGAAGCAATGTTACCAGCAGAAGTATTATCTAAGTAGTCATAAGTAGTGTTTGTGCTGGAACCGGGCGTCAAAGTGATGGAAATTACCTTACCTCGATTGGCAGGGGTAGGGTTTACAGCAGTACCAACAGCCAGCGACAAGCCGGGAGGCGTAACATCGTTAGGTACATTCACCAAAGAAATGTTTGGCAAGAATACATAAGGAATGTTATCGCCGGGCTGAATGAACCCTCCAACGCCAATGCCAAAGTTTTGAATCTGAGTAGCTGAGTTACCCGGAGCGTTATCTGATCCATACTGACGGATAATGCCGTTAGTAAAGTTAAACACTACATCGTCAACATTGCCTCCATAACCGGGAATAGGGGTTGCACCATTTCTCACAAAGAGATGCTCAATATCAAGACCTGGAGTTGCATCAGAATCATCTATGTTTTCGCTTGATGGGAAAGTGATATCATCGCCATACACCAGCAAACCGCCTGTACCACCGTTCGGGCCGCCGTTAAAGGCATCTATCATCGCTTGTGTGATGCCTGCGCCTATATTGGCAGAGAGTGAAATACGGTCAATAGTGCCAATAGCGTTGTAGTGAAATACTACATCTTGTTCACCCAGCGTAGGAACGGTGCCTGCGCCTGTGAAAGGAGCGCCGGGCAAGCGAGGAGTCATACCAGTCCATTTTACAGCACTTGTAGAAGTGATGCTTAACGGACCTGCATAATGTGCTGCCGAACCAAGAAATGAGAAGCCGTCATTGGTAGAACCCTCAAGACCACCGCTACGAGAAGCCCTATTGTTACCAGTACCAGTAAGAGGCAGGTAGCCGAAACCGCCATCAATCACTTGAATATTTGCAATTTCAGAAGTAGGCGCTTGGAGCGTGCCTTTGCCGGTTACAAATGCCTGACCAGCGTTAGCGCCTGTGCCAGCGGTGCCATCGCGACGAGTGAAGGTAACGGCAGGAGCAGTAGTATATCCAGAACCTGCGTTTACTACGCGGATGCCTGCCAGACGACGGAATTTACGACCAGATTTAGTAGGGTCAAATGATTCTGTAACTGGTTCTATACCAGATGCCAATTCAGGCTCTAATTCTACAATACCTGTGGCGGTAGTACCACCGGCGGGGGCAGCAGTAAAAGTAACCAAAGGAGGCAAAATAGTAGAAGGCGTTACGCTAGGGTCAGTTTCAACGGTTACATCTGCCAGATACAACCCTCTTCTGTAAGTATCGGTAGGAGGCAGAATTTTCTCAGCAGGAGTATCGCCGTCAGGATTCAATACAAAGTAGGTTTTATCGCCAATGGTTTCGGTACGCAAAGCGCCTGTGTTGGTCAGCGCGGCGGTTACTTGAGCCGGCGCCAGCTCGGTATTAAATGACAAGCTAGCATCTATAGCAGTAAAAGGACCAGCGCCAAAGACAGGGTCATCGTTTCCTGATACTAATGGGAACGGACCGTAGATGAAGCGGCGAGTAATCACCTGACCAGTACGATTGTTGAGGGCATCAAGAGTACCTAAATTAGTACCGTCGAAAGAAGATGCCCAGAAAATACGGTCGGCGGCGATTTGAGAATAACGCAGTTGCAAAGGCAGACCTGAAGCGGTAGCTGGAATGGCGCCAGAGTAGTTGCCTTGCGCGTCAACCACTACGTTAGTAGTCGCATTTTCGTAGGAAATACGGTTGATTTGACCTTCGAAATCCGTACCGTTTGCATTAGCAATGCCTGAAGCGTTATTGGTAATGTCCAAGTAACGCTGACGGAAAACGTCGTTAATGTCGATGTTTGCAGTGAACAGGTTTGTGCCGGCGCCCAAAACGGTAGGGGTTACCAGCTCTGCGGTTTCGTTGGTCAGGTCGGTTTCGATGTAAGCGCGACCGCGCACGGTGGCTGTGCCGGCGCCAGAAGTTGGGAACAGCGGAATAACGTTGCCCACGTGTACGGTGTGTCCGTTGCCGGGCGCAAGTGGCAGATTGTTGTTAGTTACGCTGTTACCATCAGCAGTCAAATTAACAGTGTAGTTAACAGTCGTGTGTTCAGGCGCAGAAGCTACAACGCTGGCAGAGCCGGAACGCAGCTCTACAGTAACCATACCGCTGGCAGGAGTAGTAGCAGTTTGTACTTGTCCATACTGAGCGATAGACACAGTAGCGCCTTGTACGCCTTCTAACTCTTCTACACGACCAGTACCGAAAGCGGCGCTGCCACCTGCAACAACCGTTACAGTGTAAAATACGCGACCGCCGGCGTTGATGCGGTCCAAAGAGTCCAGTACACGCTGATAAGCTATACTGTTGATTTCCCAGATACGTTGCTGACGCTCACGGGCAACACGGATTGAGTCCTCTGTACGGAGGCGCTTCAATTCCAGATCCAGAGCATTCGCTTCAGTGAACTTGTCCTTCGCGCAGCTCGTTACCAGAGCAGCAGCCGCCAGAACAGCAGTCATCCGAACCGGATACATGAATGTGTTTTTGTTCATAACGTTTTTTTTAATTGTAATTAGGTTTGTTAATTGATTTCGCAAAAATAGGCTTGTTGTCGGATATTACAAATTTGTACGTTAAAAAACCTTAAAAACAGGTCAGTTGTACAAATGGGTAAAATGTGAACAAACCTTAAATTTGCAAACCTAAGACCCCGCGAGTTGGCAAAGGGTTGCAAGGGGGGGTAGAAATTTTTTTGTGTGTTACCCCGGCAGCGGTCGCAGACCCTAACGGCGGTTAGCTATCGAAAGAAATCAGAAATCCGCTGCCGGGGCTTGCAGCCGCCGTCAGGGATACCCAACCCCGGTAGCGGTCGCAGGTTTGCATAAGATTATTTATCAGGATTTATTATTTTCATCGGGAAAAGATCCGTCTATGCCACAGTTGAAAACACCCTTAGAAGCAGGCAAATTCTATCATATTTACAATCGCGGCATCAATGGTGAGAATATTTTTCGTACACACGAAAATTACCATCATTTCCTTTCTCTCTACACTACCTACTGCGAACCTGTCGCCGAGACATATGCCTATTGCCTGTTACGCAATCATTTTCATCTGCTTGTAAGAATTGCAGATGATCTGCCAACCTACGCGATGCTATATCCCGAGTTGCCCGAAACGCCTAAAAGCCAACAGATCGTAGAACCACACAGACAATTTGGACACTTTTTTAATGCCTATGCGCAAAGTTTTAATAAGGCTTTTGACCGTACGGGCAGTCTTTTTGAAAAAAGATACGAACGTAAGTGGGTCGATTCTGATAGCTATTTCACATCGTTGGTGTATTACATCCATCACAATCCGCAAAAGCACGGTTTCGTTGCAGATTTTAGAACCTACCCCTATTCATCTTATCAGAGTCATTTATCTATCCAAAATACCAGACTCAAAAGGGACGCTGTCCATAGATGGTTTGGGGGAGTAAAAGATTTTGAAGAGTTTCACTTCAGAAGCGAAGAGACCGCAAGGTTATCACATGATTATTGGATCGAGTTTGATTAGGAAATCATCTTTTCGATCCGCTGCCGGGGCTTGCTGCCGCCGTCAGGGATAACTAACCCCGGCAGCGGTCGCCAGACCCTGACGGCGGTTAAAAAGGGATAAATCAAAATATCTGCAACTGTCGGTGTAAGCCGTTGAGGTGTTCGTGGTTGAGGAGCCATTCTTTGCGCCAGAGTCCGCCGGCGTAGCCTGTCAGGCTGCCGTCTGCACCAATGACGCGGTGGCAGGGAACAATCACCCAGACGGGATTGCGCCCGTTGGCGGCGGCTACTGCCCGCACGGCTTCGGGCTGTCGGATGCGCCGCGCCAAATCGGCATAGCTAATAGTTTGTCCGAAGGGAATGGCGCTTAGTTCTTCCCAAACGCGCTGCTGGAAGGGAGTGCCCTGCAAGTCGAGGGGGAGTTCAAAACTTTTGCGCGTACTTTCAAAGTACTGGGTGAGTTGGCGCACGGCTTCGTGGAGTACGCTGTGGGAGGTGGGCGGCTGACAATAGCTCAGGTGTTCGCGGCTGTTGAGCGGCGCGATGGTCAGCTCGCAGATGCCCGCATCGCTTGCGCTGATAATCATATCGCCAATGGGAGAATGATAACAGGCAGTAATTTTTTCCATGGTATTATCGGGCATATAAGTCGAGGTATTGGCGCATTTCGGCAGCAATTGCCTGTGCTTTTTTGGCTGCCGCTTTGTCAAAATCGTTATCGGCGGAGGCGTATATGATGGCGCGTGAGGCGTTGACCAAAAGCCCGCCGTAGCTGGTCAGCCCTGCCGCTGAGACGGCTTGCAAGTCGCCGCCCTGTGCACCGTAGCCGGGTACGAGCAGGAAATGGTCGGGAGCAAAGCTGCGGATCGCGCTCAGATGCTCGGCTTGGGTAGCGCCTACGACAAACATCAGCTGTTCGGGGCTTGCCCACTGCATGGCGCGTTGCATGACGATGCGGTATAAAGGCTGCCCGTGGGGGGCAATGGTGAGCTGTTGAAAGTCGCTGCTGCCTTCGTTGGAGGTAAGCGCCAGCAGGATGACCCACTTGCCCTCGTAGCCGAGGAAAGGCTGCACCGAATCGCTGCCCATGTACGGGGCTACTGTTACCGCATCGAAGGCGTATTGCTCAAAAAAGGTGCGGGCGTACATTGCAGAGGTGTTGCCAATATCTCCGCGCTTGGCATCGGCAATGGTAAAAAGATGGGGGGGGATGTATTCCATCGTGCGGGCGAGGCTTTCCCAGCCTGCCGCGCCGAGGCTTTCGTAGAAGGCTATGTTCGGCTTATAGGCTACGCAATAGTCGGCAGTAGCATCTATGATGCGGCGATTGAAGGCAAATACAGGATCTTTTTCGCCCCGCAGCGCAGCGGGCAGTTTGCGCAGGTCTGTATCCAAACCTACGCAGAGGTAGCTTCCCTTGCTGAAAATCTGTTCTTTGAGTGCCTGTTTGTTCATGGTTGCTTATGCTGTCAACTTGCGGTCAGACCCGCAAGATACCACACCTACGGTGTTTTAGTGGGTAAAATTGCACGATAGGCTACAAAAATAGCAGCCCTACGGGCTTTCTATGACAAAAGCCTTTAGGCTATCCCGTTGCACGTCGCTCGCGAACGAGGATGTTTCATTGTAGCTCGTGAGGACACGCGCTACGGCGGTAGGACACGCGCTACGGCGGGGCAGCTCTACGGGCTTTCTATGACAAAAAGCCGTTAGGCTTGTAATCTTTGTAGTAAAAATCATGCGCCTCTATTGACAAAATGCCGTAGGCATGACAACTATAAATGCTTGCAGATGAGCGCAGAACGTTGAATTTTGCACAAGCGCTTAATATCATTTCAACACGCTGCCCAGCCAGCGCCCCAGCGCAACGGCAGGCGTAAGCAGCATCCCGCCGCAGAAAACATTGCCCGTAGTAGCTCCTGCGCCCAGAATTTCGCCGACAGCGTATAAACCTTCGATAGGAATGCCAGCCCTACCAAGTACCCGCAGGCGAGCATCTGTATGCAGCCCGCCAAAGGAAACCAGACTGAACCCGTAGGTAAGCAGCGCATAGAAGGGCGGAGTTTGCACGGGAAATTGCAGATCCTTTCTGCCAAATTGTAGGTCTTTGCCTGTTGCAACGGCTTGATGATATGCCTGGATAGTAGCCTGCAAATTGCCCGTAGGCAGCCCTGTTTGTTGCGCCAGTTCTTCGAGCGAGCCGGCTTTCCAAAGGAAAGATCCCTTGTGTGCTTCTTTTCTGATGCGCTCCGCCGTCCATGGCAAGATCAGCGGCGCACCTGCTGCAAGGGCTGTCTGGTCAAAAATTAGCCAGCACTTTTGTTCGGGCTGTGCGGCAATAGCTTTTTCGCGCTTATCTACTTCCGGTTCATCTTCTGCCATGAAGCGCTTTCCTTCAGCATTAACATAAACCTCGCGTGGTGGGCGGGCAATCGGATTGGAGATTCGCGCCCATGCCGACCAGAAATCCGCTCTGCCCGATTGCGGTTCTAGTTCGATGCCGCCGACCGTACAGCCGTGCATATCGGCATTGCGAAAAGTTGCCCCGATTTGCATAGCTGCCTGAATGCCCTCGCCTTGTGAGGTATGCCTCGCGCTGCTGATCAGTCGCGGTGCATTAGGAGTAACCTCGCGGAAAAACTTCGCATTGGCAGCGTATCCGCCCGTAGCCAGCACCGTATGCCGCGCCATTAAACGCGAGGTGCTGCCGTTTTTATGCTGCACAACTGCGCCGCGCACTTGTCCCGATTCTTCGAGCAGTCGCTCTAAGCGCGTTTCTGCCAGTAGGCGGATCTGTCCGCTGTGCAGGTACTTTTCCCAGAGGGGCAGCAGCGTCTGCAACAGCGATTTGCCCGCATCCTCTCCCGGATTGGACGGGTTATAGTCCGTTTTGCCCCAATAGGTGCGCGGGCAACTGTAGGCCGGATGATTATACACAACAGCAGGCGCTTCCTCCGCCATCGGATAGCCAATGCTTTCCAACCAGTCAATCAGGCGGGGGGCTTCCTGCACTGCCAGCCGTACAATAGCGGGGTCTGCTGTGCCTTTGCTAAGGCGCATGACCTCCTCGAAATGCTGTTTGGGGCTATCAGCGATACCTTTACTTTTTTGCAGGCGCGTTCCGGCAGCGCTCATTTGTCCGGCGGTAATATTGAGCGTACCGCCGATTTTGCTGTCTTTTTCAACTACCCAAACCCGCAAGCCGCGTTCGGCAGCGGCAATCGCACAAGGAATCCCCGCAGAACCTGCACCGATAACCAATACATCGGCTTGCCGGGCAGCAGACCTGTAACGAAAGCAGCCCGGCACAGCAACAGCGCCCAATGCTGCAGGCAGATGTAACAGAAAGCGGCGGCGGTTTTCTTTATTCATACAAAGTATGCTAAGTTTGCGCAAGTAATCTATTCATTCCTCCGCATAAAACCTTCAGTTCTTATCTATGAACGATCTTTTCTGCTGCCGATCTTTTACGACAAGCAAGTTGTTGATTTTCAGTATATACGTATGGTTGGCAGTCGCTTGCAACGAACAGCCCACAGAAGTAAAAACAGAAGTGGCGGCAATCGTCATGCAACCAATTCCCGAGTTCAATCCCGATACGGCTTATGCCTTTATTGCGCAGCAGGTAGCCCTCGGGCCGCGCGTACCCAACACAGAAGCCCATCGCAAAGCTGCCCAAATGTTTCTGGAAGCCTTTCGTCGTTTTGGTTGGCAGGTACAGGCGCAAGACTTCGAAGCCATTGCCTACAACGGTACTGTTCTCCAATCGCGCAATATTATTGCCAGCTACAACCCCGATGCCAAGCGGAGAATCCTGTTAGGGGCGCACTGGGACACGCGCCCTTATGCCGATATGGACGAAGACCCAAGCCGTCGCCGCCAACCTATTGACGGGGCAAACGACGGAGCCAGCGGCGTAGGTGTCCTGCTCGAAATTGCCCGCCTGATCGGACAGCAAGATAGCCTGAAAATCAACAACATCGGCATTGATATAATCCTGTTTGACAGCGAAGACTACGGGCAGCCCGAAGACGAGCAACAAGTAGCGTTCAAACGCGACACATGGTGCTTAGGTTCACAGTATTGGTCAAAGAATAAACACATAGAAGGCTACACTGCCTACTACGGCATTTTGTTAGACATGGTCGGCGCTAAAGATGCCCGCTTCCTGCTCGAGGGGCATTCGATGGAGTATGCGCCCTCAGTAGTTAAAAAAGTGTGGGACACGGGCAACCAATTAGGCTTTGGTAAGTACTTTAGCTATCAAACCACCAGCGCGCTCATAGACGACCACCTATACGTCAACCAACTCGCAGGCATCCCGATGATAGACATCATTCAACATGAAAACGGCGCTTTTGGCAGCTTTTGGCATACCCACCGCGACAATATGGACATTATTAGCAAAGAAACACTCTATGCCGTCGGTAAAACTGTATTGCAAGTGCTGTATAACGAAAACGCGGCAGCTGCCGCACAGTAGGTAATGCTCAGCAGTGGCATATTCGGTCTGACCGCAAGTTACAACAGGACAGTTGTCATGCCTACGGCATTTTATCAATAGAGGCGCATGATTTTACTACAAAGATTACAAGCCTAACGGCTTTTTGTCATAGAAAGCCCGTAGGGCTGCTATTTTTGTAGCCTATCGTGCAATTTTACCCGCTAAAACACCGTAGGTGTGGCATCTTTAGGCGCGTAGAGTAAAAGCGATAAAGAGCGCTTAAAATTAACTGATTACCTATGGTATGATGATAAAAAACTACTGCGTTTGTGGCATCGGCAGATCTTCAGCAATCACGTCAGGCGATTTGAGCATGCCTTCCATTTCGGCAAGTTCTAACTGTACGGTACGCGCGAAACTGCCAAACTCTGCTTTTTTGTAGGCAGCTTTGGCTTTTTCGGGCTGGTCGGTAATGCGGTAGATCGTCGCGATGGCAAAATTGACCATCGCGCGGTTCTCGGCATCTAACGCCTGATTACCTGAAATAATATCCAGCACTTTGAGCGCCTCTACGTACTGTTTGGCGCGGTAATAGGCAATCGCCTGCAAAAACAGCATCTGGTAGTCGCCGGGGGTGTGTTTGAGTCCCTGCGCAGTAATATTGATTGCCTCGGTGAATCGCTGCGAATCAACCAGCGCTTGCGCCAGCGCCTTACATATTTCCCCCTTTTTTGCCGGTTCGCTTTCGTTGACCAGTGCTGCCTGATAAGCTACAATAACTCCGTCTTGCTTCAACTCTTTTTTGGCTATTTCAGCCTGCAACATATAGGCTTGTGTCAGGTTAGGCTGGATTTTGATGGCAATGTCTAAGTTTTCCCTTGCCTTTGCAAACTCGTATATCTTGTAATAAGACAGTGCAATGCCGAGATAAGAGCGCGGATTATAGCGTGCAATCAGGTTTCTGAAGTAGCCGTAGTCCGCATTTTTCCAGTAGTCGAAAGCTAGGTCAAATTGTCCTAATTTGTAGCAGGCATAACCCATTTCGTAATAGTACTTGGCAGTAATTTTGGGGTCTTTCTCGGTCAGTGTATTGATGAGCTTGTTGAGCACCTCTCGAGCAGCCTTAAAATCGTTTAGCTCGTTGTGGATTTTTCCCTCAAAATACATCAGATTGACCTCGCTGGGTGCCAGTTCTCTGGCTTCCATTACGTGGGGTTTGGCACGTGCAAACTCGCGCTCGCGCATCAGTACCGTTATGATGTTGGTTTTGATCCCTACTTTTTTGCCAATATCGGTTTCGTATTTAAAAGCATTATTGAGCGTATTAATGTATTCGTTATTTTTTTGAGAAAGTTTGTAGCACTGTGCCAAAAGCAGCAAACCTGGTACAAAATCTTTTTTCAGTTGGATACATTTTTCCATCGCAGCGATGGTATTGGGAATGTCCTTCAAACCGAAGTGGGACATCGCCTTAGAATGATAGAACTTAAAGTTGGTAGGATCTAAACCGATCGCCCGATCGTACAGTTCGATAGCTTCGATGAAACGCTTTGTTGTGCGCAATTTTTCTGCCTTCATGTAATAATCCAGCGCTGACTCGCCGCCATCAGCCTGTGCTTGTAGCTGATTTGCAAAAAGCGGCATCATTAATGCGATGTGTAAAATAAAGTGTAGAAAATATTTGCGCATGTAAAAAGATTATTTGATTCCGTATTGTTACAAAATGTTTGCTGCAAATTTCTGATTTTGACTTAATTTGCTATTCAGGATAACGCATCAATGGACAAGCTATTATATCGCCCACTTCTTATATTGTTTTGGGTTTTGCAACTTTTTGTATGGCAAGGGCAAGGATATGCGCAGGATGACGCGTCAAAAATAGCAACTGCCTTAGAGCAGGGAGGCATTGACAAGCAAAGCGCTCAACTGTTGGGCGCAGAAATTGGTGCAATTGCTCTGCTTTACCGGCAGCTTAGCGACAGTACGATTCAATACACTGCCTTGCTACAATACCAGCAGCGCTATCAGACAATCAGCAGCATTTTATCAGCCAAAAAAATCAAGCCAGAGTTATTGATCAACAGTTGGCCGGCTGCCAAAGAAATGCTTGCCTCTGCAACCATGCGCGTCGTCAAACGCAGGATCGCGGAAACTGAGGCTTCCGACGAATCGGCTAAGTATAAGAAGGCTTTTCTCGCACTCGAAAATGAAATGCTCAAAACAGAACTTGCAGCCAAGTCGCGCAATTACGAAGCTATGTCGGGCGAATACCTGAAAAAAATAGATAGCTGGCGCAAGCGCTATACCGAATACGAAAGCTTTTTTTTGGATCTGCAACTGACTGTCAATAAGTTAAACGACATGCACAAAATGCTGCAAAACGACGTAGGCGCAGAAAAACTTCAACCAAGTGAAGAATTCCGCGCCTCAGTTAAGCGCTTGCGCAATATAGACTTTCACCACGACAATGAGTTCATCCAAAAATTCAAGCTATCCTCATTGGTAGAAAAAACCATTGAGACGGGTGAATTTATTTGCAATAACATCAAATAAAATTCACTCTGCGGGCAGCAGCAACGTTTCTACTTGGCCAAAACCTACCCGAATGCCGTCTTTTTGACAATAACCGCGCATGATTACTGTATCCCAATCATTGATGGAAGTGCGGACGCTGCCATTGCTCATCGGCAGCGGATTTTTCCAGTTCCAGGTGAGTTCCAGCATCGAGCCGAAAGAATCGGGAGCAGAGCCGCTAATCGTTCCCGATGCCATCAAATCGCCTACGCGAATGTTACAGCCGTTAACGGTGTGGTGCGCAAGTTGCTGCGACATATTCCAATAAAGATGCTTAAAATTAGAGCGACAAACGAGGGTTTCTTGCTCGGCACCTTTGGGAATAATGGCGACTTCTAACTGAATATCGAAAGTACGCGCGCCTTGGGTTTGCAGGTAAGGCAGCACGGGCGGGTCTTGCACAGGCCCCTGTGTGCGAAATGGCTCCAGCGCATCCAGCGTTACAATCCATGGCGAAACGGAAGAGCCAAAATTTTTGCTCAAGAATGGCCCCAGCGGCACATATTCCCACTTTTGCAAATCGCGGGCAGACCAATCGTTGAACAAGAGCAGCCCGAAGATGTAATCCTCCGCCTTATCGGCAGGCACGCGCTCGCCCAATTGGGTATCGCTACCGACAACAAAAGCCACTTCCAACTCAAAATCTACGGCTTTGGACGGTCCGAAAACGGGCGGTTCGTTGTCGTTCGGGCGCGATTGCCCCATCGGGCGGCGAATGGGCGTACCTGAAATTACAATGGAAGAAGCCCTACCGTGATAAGCTACGGGAAGATGTTTCCAATTGGGCATCAGCGCGTTAGCTTCGCCGCGAAACATTCTGCCCACGTTGGTCGCATGCTCTTCGCTGCTGTAAAAATCGGTGTAGTCGCCAATTTCGACCGGCAGGTACATAGAAGCCGCCTCCATTGGAACAAGCAATTTATGCTGATAGTGGAAAAGCAGGCTTGTCGGGTCTTGCAATTGCGCTTGCAAACGCTCGCGCACGGCGCGGTGTACAGGTTTGCCCAAACGGATGTAGTCGTTTAACGTTGGCTTGTCAAATACCTTTTTTGGAATTTTGATGTCTTCAAACAGCCCTTTTCTGTGTGCGCGCTTCAGGTCAATAATAAAATTGCCGATAGCCACTCCGGCGCGCGGTTTTTTTTTGCCGTATGAAAAAATGCCATAAGGCAGGTTGTAAATAGAAAAATCGGAATTTTCAGGGATGTCAAGCCAGCTTTGCATAGCGTTTAGCGGATGTATTGATTGATGATATTTTCGTATAATTCCTGTTTGCCGCTGATGAGCTTCGGCTCGGGACTTTCCGAAGCGATGCGGTGCAAATCTTCCAATGAAAGTCTGCCTTGCTCAAAATCAGCGCCTTTGCCGCCGTCAAAACTCGCATAGCGGTTGCGGCGCATTTGCAGGTACGGCGATTGTTCCAAGATGTTGTGGGCAATCAGCAGCGCGCGCGCAAAGGCATCCATTCCGCCGATGTGAGCGATGAACAAGTCTTCCAAATCGGTTGAATTGCGGCGTGTTTTGGCATCAAAGTTAATGCCTCCGCTGGTAAATCCGCCTGCTTCCAGAATAATGAGCATGGCTTCGGTGAGTTCAAACAGGTCGGTGGGGAATTGGTCGGTGTCCCAACCGTTCTGGTAGTCGCCGCGGTTGGCATCTATACTGGCAAACATACCCGCGTCGGCAGCTACGCGCAGTTCATGTTGGAAACTATGTCCGGCCAAAGTGGCATGGTTTGTTTCCAAGTTAAGCCGGAAATCGTCATGCAAGCCGTATTCGCGCAAAAATCCGATGCAAGTTGCCGCATCAAAATCGTATTGGTGTTTGCTTGGCTCTGCGGGTTTGGGTTCTATGTAGAAATAGCCTTTGAAACCTTGCTTGCGGGCGTAGTCGCGTGCCATACTGAGGAAGCGTCCCACATGAGCCAGTTCGCGCTTCATGTCGGTATTGTGCAGGCTGAGGTAGCCTTCGCGCCCGCCCCAGAAGGTATAGCCTGCCCCGCCGAGTTCTATGCAAACGTCTAAGGCGTTTTTTACCTGAGCGCCGGCATAAGCCACCACGCTAAAATCGGGATTGGTGGCCGCGCCGTTCATGTAGCGGCGGTGGCTGAACAGATTAGCCGTATTCCAAAGCAATTGTACGCCCGAAGCCTGCTGTTTGGCTTTGGCGTAGTCGGTCATGATGCGCAGGCGGCGCTCGCTTTCGGCTACCGATGCGCCTTCTTCCACCAAGTCAAAATCGTGGAAGCAGTAAAAACCTGCGCCCAGTTTGGTGATGAACTCAAAGGCGGCATCCATTTTTTCTTTCGCTCGGGCGATTGGGTCGGCAGCCTTTGCCCAAGGGAAATCTTTGGTCGCGCTGCCGAAAGGGTCGCCGCCCGTGCCGCAGAACGAGTGCCAATAAGCGACCGCAAAGCGAAGATGCTCTTTAAGCGTTTTGCCGGCAACGACCCGATTGGCATCGTAGTACTTGAAAGCCAGCGGATTATCGGAGTCGGCGCCTTCATAAGCAATCGCGCCAATGCCGGAGAAGTATTCTTTATCGCCCAGCGTAATCATTGGTCGTTGTTTATAAGTGTTGAGACAATATTTAAGTCAGTTGTTTGCTAAAAATCAGGAGTGTATCAGCATCGTCAGACTCCTCTCCTATGCTTATGCCAATCCGCTGAAAATTGCACTTTTGCAACAGGCGAATAGAGGCTTCATTGTTTGAGTGGGTATTAGCTCGCACTTCATCCCTATTGAAAGTATTTTTTATGTGATACAATAGGTGTGTAACTGCTTCGTAGGCATATCCTTGCTGCCGATGGTTGGCAGTGATGGCATAACCAATCGAGCAAGGAGGATACCTGTCGGCTATGGTTTCACCATTGAGATCGTACAAGTGAAGAATTCCTATCGGTTCTCCGGAATGAAGTTGCAGCACCCAGTCGCAACCTGCGCGCTTGTTGTCGTAATACATTATTTCTAGCAGCCCGACGGCATACTCATCCAATAATGCCTTATTTTTGAATCGTTCATCAACAAAAAGCGATTGGTCATTCTGAAAAAGATCTAAGTAGATTGTGTAGTTAGTCCAATTGGTAAGGACGTACCGAAGGTGTGCGCTATGCGGCAAATCCGCAAACGGATAATGGCATTTTTTTCCGTAAAACAGATTTTCCTGCCATCGCTTTACTTGCGCTAAAAGTAGTCTTGCTTTAGGGGCTAACAACTCTTCATTAGGCATAAGCCCTTTTATTTGCAATTTAAGCAAGTAGTTCATCAAGTCAAGGCATCCCATATTGTTTTTTTAACGCGAATTATGCGATTAGGTCTTTGAAAAGTGCTATTTGAGAGTGGGATTGGAAAGTTTTAGCTTTGGGAAGGTTATCAAAATAAGTGTAAGCAGTCAGTCCGCTGAATAGGTTAACGAACATACCTATTTGCGACCGATGTCGCGTGTGGTCAATATCGGTTTGAAAAGACAGCAAACCAAAGACGGTCGGTCTCTATAAGCCCTCTTTGTTTGCGATAGTGTTTTTGTCGCCCACAGTCTGTAAGAAGCCTATTCGTTGGTCAATCTGTTTTCTGATATAGTCCATTTGTCGTCTGTTTTTCTGTTTTGATGCTTGCCACTAACAGTTTGCGGCTTTGCGTTCGGGCGGGTTTCGGCGCACAAAACTGTCAACCTGCAATACACTTGAATAGAAGCACAAAGCTCCAAGTTTGCACGTCACTCCGCCTGACGCAAAACCCGTGTTAGCAGTTCGGTGTTTTTTCATTCGTCAATATCTTATAAAAACTCTCTGGTAGAAATATATTTTCAATGTTTTCGTCAAGTGCATTTTTAAACAAAGGTGCAATTTGTTCAACTGTAAAACCTGCAATACCACAACCAATCTCAGTTACTAAAAATTTTAAGTTAGGTTTTGATTTAGCAAAAGTCAAAAATTCATCAACGTAAGGTTTAATTGTTTCAACGCCACCTTGCATTGTTGGAATGGCATAAGTTTGTCCCTGTAAGCCTACACCTTGTCCCCAAATTGCACCCCATTTTGTTGCAACTGCTGCCGCACCGCCACCGTGTAATCCGTCAAGATTGCTACCGAAAACAAATATTTCGTTATCTTCTAACTTGTCAATCCATTTTGGTGAAATTCTTTTTGTCATTTTATCAAAATAGTTTTTGTCATTTTTATTTTCCATTATTGAAACTGATTAATCAACACTACCTACTCTATTGGCTTTTCGGTATCCGCCACCTGAGTTTTTGGAACTTCAGTGTTATTCCCACTACAACTCATCTCAAAACTGTCTAAGTAACATAATCATAGCAGCGAGTTTGACGAATCCTGCAAAATTTTCTAAATGATATTCGTATCTGGTTACGCATCGTCTACGCGGACGACCAGTTCCTGCATAAGGTTGCTCAAAGACAACCGATACGCGCTCCCACTGCATATCTGTTAAATCCATAGATAATCACATAAAGCTCACTTCTATAACATATATACGCAAAATTGAGTTTTGAGATAGCTTCTAGACAGATACTTCTTGTGCGCATAATACTGCTTTTTTTACCCAATCTGACGGTAAAAGCGGGCAAACATTCTCGCAAAGAATGCAAGCATCTACTACTTCATCACTTCATCATATCGTGTTAAAGGGAAAAACAACACTTTACCTTGTAAAAAGACACGTCATTGATTTTTGAGCAAACATCTCATACATATTTTTTAAAATATTGATAATCATATTTTTGCGTGTGAGATTAGGTTTGTTTTTACCTACTCATGAGCGGTTTGTACGCTTTCTCAGCATGATGTATTCATGTTGGGGTTCATTTTTTTGAGATTGAGTGCATCGCTCATAAATTTGTTTAAAGTGTAAGTGGCACTTTGCTGCTTGCACCGATACTTTTCTAATCTAAATAAATATGAAAATGAATACTCAGATGTTTTTAACAGTTTTATGCTGTTGGCTTTTTATTGTACCTCTACTTTTTGCCCAAAATACCGTTTCAGGAAAGGTTGTTTCCGCTGAGGATGGTATGGGCATTCCGGGTGTTAACATCTCTATCAAAGGTACTACGCGTGGTACTGTTTCTGATATGGATGGTAAGTTTGTGCTTCAGGCTTCACAAGGTGAGACCATTATATTTTCTGCCATTGGTTATATAACTCAAGAGGTTGTGATTGGCACTCAACTCACTCTTGAAATTAGCCTTGCTACCGATATAAAAAGCCTTCAGGAGGTAGTGGTGGTGGGTTACGGTACGCAAAGGGAAAAAGACCTTACCTCTGCTATTACCACTGTAAAATCGGATTTGATTGTGAAAACACCGGCTGCTCAGGCCATGCAGGCTTTGCAAGGAAGAGTAGCAGGGGTGCAGATTGTGAGCAGTGGTGCTCCGGGTGTAGGCCCTACAGTAAGGGTGCGGGGCATAGGCTCTTTTCAGGGTAATGCCGGGCCGCTGTATGTGGTAGATGGGATGTTCTTCGACAATATTGATTTCCTTAGCCCTAACGACATTCAGACCATCTCTGTATTGAAAGATGCTTCAGCTTCGGCTATTTACGGTGTAAGAGCTGCCAATGGGGTAGTACTGATTGAAACCAAATCCGGAGCATACAACCAGAAAGCCGAAATTGTTTATGACGGCTACTTCGGGGTGCAGGTGCCTCAGAACGTATTGAAGATGGCTAACGCCCAGCAGTTTGTGCGTTACATCAACGAAACAGGCAGTTCTGCGGATATTGCCTTTATCAACAATGCCATCCAGCGCTTTGGCAGGAGCCGAGTTGATCCAAACCTGCCGGATGTCAATACCGATTGGTACAACGAAATCATGAATCCGGCAGCTATGCAAAACCACTCACTCTCTTTTACGGGCGGGAATAAGCAGACCCGTTACTCAATTGGGGGGAGCTATTTCAATCAGCAAGGTTTGCTAAATATTACTCGAAATGAATACCAGCGTACCAACTTTCGGGTAAAGCTCGATTCGGACGTTAGAAGCTGGCTTACTGTGGGCGGAAACCTGAACCTGAGTACGGCCCGCCAGTATAATGGCAACAATGATGCATGGTTTCAGGCCTATCATGCAGTACCTATTTTGCCCCCATTTGATGACTCAAACACAGCGGCTTCTCCATTAAAACTCTCCAATGCGCAGCAGTTGGGCTATCGGAACAGACAGAACCCTTTGTATAGCCTGTACTTTTCTGATAACCGGAACAATATTGCCAAGCTAATGGGCAATATATACGTAAATGTGGAGCTGTTGCCAGATAAGCTATCATTCCGTACGGCATATAACTACAACATTGAAAGCGTCAACATCCGGGGTGTAGATTTTGACTTTAGCGATGGGGTGCTGCAAAACCAGTCCTCGTTAAGAAGAGAAAACCTCACCCGGTTCGACCAAATTTGGGACAATTTCCTGACCTACAACAACCGCTTCGGTAAACACGCTGTTACAGTAGTTGCCGGCCAGTCGTTCAGGAGCGAAAGTGGCGAATCGCTATTTGCTCGTGGCACTGCGCTGAATCCCAACCCCAGCCGCGACCAAGAGCATCTCTGGTATCTTTCGCGTGCAACCGATTTTGACATTAATGGTATCGGTGATGGAGGTTATCAGTTGTTCTTCCAGTCGTTTTTCTCTAGAGTGGCTTATAACTATGACGACCGCTATCTGTTGTATGGCACAGTCCGCCGCGATGGGAACAACAAGTTCCAGAAAAAGTGGGGCACATTTACCACTATTGGTGCCGGCTGGGTTATCTCTTCCGAAAAATTCTTTCAGGTTTCTGGTATTGACTTTCTGAAGTTGCGCGCCTCATGGGGGCAGATGGGCAACGATGCTATTAACCCTTCTATTGGCGCGCCTACTATTCAGGAAACCAGCACAGCCATTAACAACACACTAGTCTTTGGTCGCAGGCTTAACCCAACTTTTGACCTGATAGACCGCTGGGAAACCACCGTGGAAACCAACATCGGTCTGAACGCCCGTTTCCTGAATAATCGCCTCTCCTTAGATGCTGATTACTTCATCAGGGATACCAGAAACTTAGCCGTGAGCGTCATTCCACCTGTATTTAGAGCTACTGAACGCCGTAGCGTAGGTGAAATCAGAAATCAGGGTTTAGAAGTTACCTTAAACTGGCAAGATAAAATTTCTGATAACTTCTCTTATTACATAGGTGGTAACTTCGCAACCCTCAGAAACAAGGTGATGAACTTAGGCGGTCCGCTTTACCTTGATGCCGGTTCGGCAGAGTTCCGCCAGCGCTCTATTGTCGGACAACCCTTCCAAGCTTTTTTCGGTTATGAAGTCGTTGGCGTATTTCAGAACGAGCAACAAATCCGGAACAGTGGATACACGCAGGAGTTCATCAGCAATAACAGACTTCAACCCGGCGATCTCATCTTCAAAGACCAGAATGGAGACGGGGTTATCAACGATGCTGATCGAGTAGTGCTGGGGTCTATCCTGCCTACACTTACCTATGGGGGCAATGTGGGTATCCTGTTTAAGAATTTTGATGTGTCTGTGTTGATTCAAGGGCAGTCAGGTCACAGTATCCTGAACCGCAAACGCGGGGAGCTTATTTTCACCAACGATACCAACATTGATGCCAATCTGGCTACCAACCTGTGGCGTGGGGAAGGTACTTCTAACAGATACCCTTCGGCAGTAGGTTTACGCAAAGGTTGGAATCAAAATATGAGCAGTTACTTTGTGGAAAGCGGTTCTTACTTTAGAATACAAAACGTAAAAGTAGCCTACACGTTGCCCAGAAAGGAAATACGTAGTCTGATGATGCCCGAAACCAAATTCTCCTTCACGGCAGAAAGACCGCTGACTTTCTTTAGCTATAATGGATTCAATCCGGAGGTACCCGATGGGGTTGATCGTCAGGTTTATCCAATACCTGCTATTTACACATTCGGACTTCAAGTCAAATTCTAACCTGATAATGATATGAAATCAATAACAAGAATCTGTATATGGGTAGCCATAATGGCGCTTAGCGCCTCTTGTATGCGCCTACTCGACGAGCCTTTGCAAAACCAGCAGAAAGCACAAGAAACTGATTATACGCGGTCGGAAAATATGGTGCTGATGCTGTATGGAGCCTATGCAGAACTTAACGACCTGCAATGGGAAACATTTCCAATTATTGCCGTAAGAGGCGATGATGTAAACCCTGCCGGCGATCAGTTCCCCCTTACGGAAACTGATCAGTTCCGGTACAATCGCAACTTTTGGATGTACAACTCCACATGGCTGAACCTTTATTCAGACCTTCTCTATTGGCATGGGGCTATGGAAGAAATCCAGAAGTATAAGGAGGCAGGTGCTAGCGCGGCTTTAGCCGACCAGTATGTTGCCGAAATTAAGGTGATGCGCGCTTTTGAATTGCTGCAACTTGCTCGCCTATGGGGGCGGATTTTAATCCCAAGAAGTTCTCGGCCTAGCGACCTGTTCAATATAGAACTGTCCGATTTTAACCAAGTGATGACCCATATCTCCAGCCAGATGGATGAAGCTATTCCGTTGTTGCCTAACGTGCATCCCAACCAGCGTACCGATGTGCGAGGAGGCATTACCCGCTTTACTGCACTGGCCGTAAAAGCGATGGCCAACTTAGAGCTAAAAAACTATCCGGCCGTAACGGAAGCTACCGGACAGATCATCAATAGCGGTGTTTTTCAGCTAGAACCCGACTACTATCAGCTCTTCAAAATTCCGGGTAAGCTCAACAAAGAAAACTTGCTAGAACTCCAATATTCCGATTTTGGCACTGCCACAGGTACTAGCACCCGTTATCTTTGGGATTTCTTCGGACCTGCCAACTGGACTCCGGCAAGGGCTGGAGCAGGAGGTGGCTGGGGCTTTTGGGAGCCAAGTCTGACCTATGTCAAGTTTATGCTGGGGCGTGGCGAACGCATCAGGCTGCAAACCTCTGTACTGTTTACTCCTGCTGGCATTGCCGAGCTGCGAGCCGATCCTAATTTTGCCAACCTGCCTGCTTGGGTTTCTAACGTAACCCCTGATGGAGATGTGTTCAATGACCATCCAAGATATAAATTCCTTAGTGGTAAGCATTATTTGCCTTCTACTCAACTAACACTAGGTCGTTTTGCCTACGGAGAAAATAAAAACTTCATTTGCATTCGCTACGCTGAAATCTTACTGATGCACGCCGAGGCTGCGGTGAATGGCGCAAACGCCGTCGGGTTGTCAGCTTTACAAGCTGTTAATCAGGTGCGCCAAAGAGCCGGGCTGGCGCCACTGGCAAGCGTAACGCTTGATAATGTGCTGGACGAAAAATTTGCTGAATTTGGCATGGAATGGGGAATCCGGTTCTATGATTTGATGCGCCACCAGCGTTTCACGCCGCTCAACCATGAAGGAAGAACTTTCCAACCACTCACGAATCGTTTTTTACCCTATCCGCTCGAGCAAACTGATATCCTACCTCAGTTAAGACGCGCCGCCCAACAAGGATAATCTCTACTTTCACGAATAATAACCAATGAATATGAAAAGAATAAATATAGTTTTCGCCGTGGCTGCCCTCTTCATGGGCTGCACCGATGGGTACATTGATAGAATTGAGCGTGTTGAGCCGGGCGTTGATACTCAGCCGCCCGTCGTTAACATCAATTACCCGATTGAAGGCACCCTAATCAGAGTGCTTGAGGATGTTACTTCCATCAACATCAACTTTGAAGTAACCGATGATATTGAAATTAGCAGTATTGCAGTTCGCCTAAACGGTACACAAATCGCCAGTTTTAACCATTTTAGGGACTACAGAAGAGCTATTAAATCAGTTCCATTTGCCAATTTGGGCAATGGAAAACACATCCTAAGCGTAGTAGCTACCGACCTTTCCGGAAAATCAACTACAAAAACGGTGAATTTTGAGAAAGTTCCACCTTATAGACCTGTGTACACAGGGGAGGTTTTCTACGTGCCTTTTGATGGTGACAATATGGAATTAGTCAGTATCACCAACCCGCTGGTTACGGGAAGTCCATCCTTTACTAACGGCTTGAAGGGCAGGGCGTACTTAGGCGCTAATAATGCCTTTTTAACCTTCCCAACCAACCGCATTCGAAATCCGGAGTTCACAGCCATTTTTTGGTATAAACTCGATGCCACCCCCGACCGCGCAGGCATACTGACAATGTCCCCTCCTGACCCGGCACGCCCCAACAACATGAATAATAGAGAGAGCGGCTTCCGTCTATTTCGCGAAAATGCGGGCGGTAAGCAACGGATAAAGCTTAACGTGGGCAATGGCAGTGGCGATAACTGGTTCGATGGTGGCGCTAATGCTGATATTGACCCTGCATCCGGCGATTGGGTACACATTGCTTTCTCGCTTTCTCGCACACAAGGAACTGTTTATCTGAACGGGCGAATAGTTAGCCAAGGAAACTTCCCGGGCGTGAGTTGGAATGGGACAGATATACTTACCATCGGCTCCGGTGCACCCCGTTTTACAGAGTGGGGACACCTTTCCGACAGAAGCGCCATTGATGAGTTGAGAATCTTTAACCGAGCACTTACGCAGGCGGAAATTCAGAGTATTATCAATAAAGAGCGCCCCTAATTTCTCCCTGTTGCATAGAATTGGCAAAAAATGCAGCTACACTTTAATTAAGCGGGCATACTGTGCCGATAACCCTTTTGGCTTTGCTGGATACAACGGGGACTTACCGCCAGCGATAACCACATCGGCTACTCGGCACATGCCCCTAATAACAATTTAGGCGTTATTCTCCTACGGCGGGCTCTCGTCTTTCCCCTTTAACCCAGCGGAATCAATGAGGCGCTCCGGTTTTTTTATTATACCTTAGGCGACTGGCTATGGGGGAATTATGGCTTTTACGACGCGTTCAACATTACCGAACAGTGGTATGCCAGCAGCTACTTAGCCATAGACTAAGAATCTATTATCCTGATGATTGCAAACTACTGATCCGCCCTGCTCTGGAACATGTTCATGGCCGAACCCGCCGTGCAACAAGGTCTCAACTGACTGGGCTTCACTTACGAAATAAGACTGATATGATCAAACAATTACTGATAATCGGGGTATGCTTAGCTATCCTGTCCTGCGTTCCCCGAAATGAAGAAAAAAGAGACGCTTTGGCTACCGCTCCCACTATATCCGATGACTCACTGCTTAATTTAGTGCAGTACCACACATTCCAATATTTCTGGGACGGGGCCGAGCCTAAGTCCGGTCTGGCGCGGGAACGCTATCATGTCGATGGCAATTACCCTGAAAACGACAAGCACATCGTAACCTCCGGTGGCAGTGGCTTCGGCGTAATGGCTATTTTGGTTGGGATTGAAAGGGGTTTTATTACCCGAGAACAGGGGCTTGAGCGCCTAGAAAAAATCGTTAGTTTCTTAGAAAATGCCGACACCTTCCATGGCGCATGGCCGCACTGGTGGAACGGGGAGACCGGAAAAGTGAAACCGTTCAGTACCAAAGACGACGGCGGCGACTTAGTGGAAACCTCGTTTATGTTACAAGGGCTTCTGACTGTGCGCCAGTATTTCCAACAGGGCAATAATCGTGAAAAAGAACTTGCTGCCCGGATTGATGCCCTGTGGCGCGCCGTTGATTTCAACTGGTATCGCAATGGACAGGATGTGCTATATTGGCACTGGAGCCCCAATCATGGCTGGATCATGAACTTTGCCATAGAAGGCTATAACGAATGCCTGATTACGTATGTATTGGCTGCTGCCTCGCCTACTCACGGCGTGCCTGCGGAAGTATATCATAAGGGCTGGGCAAGAGATGGAGGCATCCGTCAGCAACCTGAAAATCAGGTTTTTGGCAGGCACTTAGCCCTGCGCCATAACGGGGCAGAAAAGTTTGGCGGGCCCTTGTTCTGGGCGCATTACTCCTTTCTGGGTCTCGACCCTCGCGGGCTGAAAGATCAATACGCCGACTATTGGGAGCATAATACTAATCATACAATGATTAACTACGAGTGGTGTGTAGCTAATAAGTTACAGCACAAAGGATACGGTCCGCACAACTGGGGGCTTACCGCCAGCTACTCGGTAGAAGGTTATGCAGCTCACGCGCCCGGTGAAGAACACGACCTTGGAGTGATTTCCCCCACGGCGGCGATTTCTTCCATACCCTATGCTCCAGACAAAGCGATAGCGGCCATGCGCTATTGGTATGACAGTCTAGGTGAAAAAGTTTTTGGCAAATATGGCTTTTATGATGCCTTCAGCGAAGAGGCTGACTGGTTTCCGCAACGATATTTAGCTATTGACCAAGGACCTATCGTAGTGATGATTGAAAACTACCGATCAGGCCTGTTGTGGAATCTTTTTATGAGCGCCCCTGAGGTAAAAGAGGGACTCAGAAAACTCGGTTTCCAGTCGCCTCACTTGCAACGATAAAAATGACTTGCTCGGGAAGTATCGGCAAGACCTCAAGGTATTTCACTCAAACTGTATATGATTATTCAGAAGGCAAAAGATGTTTAACTGCTATCAAGCAGCTAATTATGCCATTTTTCCTAATTGCCAATATGCCGAAAATGTATGATATTTAACAAAGTTAACCTGCTTTGAGACCAACTACCGGATGAAATTTATTCTGGCAATATTATCGTATCTGTTTTTCTCTTTTGTCAGCATTGCCACCCCATTAGTGAACAATTATACAAAGGCTGCATACGGCGGGGGAAGTACAAACTGGTCAATGGTTCAGGATACGCAAGGTTTTTTGTATGTCGGCAACAGTCAGGGTTTACTCACTTTTGATGGCATCGTGTGGAAACTGTACCCTCTTCCCAATAAAATGCCAGTGCATGCCTTAGCTATTGAAGGAAATCGTGTTTTTGTGGGTTCTTATGAAGAGTTTGGCTACTTCTGGAAAGACGCTTTAGGAAAAATGATTTACGTTTCCCTTAGCGACAGCCTGAGAGGTTTTGACTTCAAAAATGAGGACATCTGGAAAATTTACGTTCATGGCGGTCATGTCTTTTTTCAGGCTTTTGGCACTGTTTTCCGGTTTGATGGGCAACAAGTAACCCCTATCAAACCACCTGCCCCGCTGCTATTTTTGTTCCAAGTTAACCAGACCTTAGTTGGTCAGGTAGTAGGGCAGGGGCTTTACGTACTTGATGGGTTTTCATTTAAACCCTTGCCCGATACCGAAATATTAGCTGCCACCTTTGTGCTTAGCATCTTTACTTTTCGTTCTGGGGAGTGGCTTATTGGTACTTCCACCTCAGGGCTTTACCGTTACGACGGACAAACCCTTCAGCCGTGGGACTGTGAAGCCAGCCGCTTTGTCAAAACATTCCAGCTCAATAACGCCCTACCATATGGGGACAATTATTTCCTAATTGGTACGATTCTCAACGGGTTTATCATGGTAAACTTGCAAGGGAAAATCGTGAAACAGGTCAATAAAACGCGCGGCCTACAAGACAATACAGTGCTTTGCCTTTTGGTTGACCGCGAGCAGAACCTCTGGGCAGGGCTTAACCATGGAATAGATTATATCGAACTTAGTTCGCCTTATGAATTTTTTGTAGATAAATCGGGACAGATTGGCTCAGTACACACCGCCTGTGTGTACAACGGATACCTGTACCTTGGTACGAATCAGGGGCTATTCTATAAAAAATGGCAGGAAGATGACCGCCTGATGGAAACCGCCGAAGATTTTACCTTTATCAAAGGCTCACAAGGGCATGTCTTAGAACTGGCGGTTTGCAACGGCCAACTGTTGTGCGGGCATAACCAAGGCACGTTTTCCATCAGTCGGACCAACCAGCTCGAGAAAATATCGGACGTAACCGGAGGCTGGCATTTGTGTCAGGTAACGCAAAACGGTGAAACCTTCCTCGTTCAGGGCACTTACACCGGCTTAGTGGTGTATCGGATTCAAAATGGACGCTGGGTTTTCAGCCATCGCGTGGCAGGGTTTTCCGAACCGGTTAACTACCTTCTTTATGACACACAAGGAAACCTTTGGGCTAGCCATGCTTTTAAAGGGGTGTACAAACTGACATTAGACAGAGCGTTAAAAACCGTAACGGAAATCAAGTATTTTGGACGGAACGAAGGATTTCCCTCAGACTTTAACATCCAAGTTTTTCTGCTGCGCAATCAGCTTATCTTCACCACACGCCAGCAGTTTTATACTTATGATCCGCTGATAGGCAAAACCAAGCCCTATCAGTCGCTAAATCAGATTTTAGCCCGATATGCCCAAGCTAAGATGGCGCTTAAAGCAAACGGTGATGATTTCTGGTTAGTAACCCCGCAAACTTTTGCGCTTGTTGGCTTTCGCAATGGTCAGATAGAGGTATTAGAAGAGCATCTGTTTCGGGCTTTTAACAACGAATTGGTTGAGGGTTTTGAGAATGTGGTATCGCTGAGCGATAGCGTCTTTCTTTTCTGCATGCATCACGGATTCGCGCTGTACAATCAAAAAAACAGTGGTACACCAAAGGATTTGTGGAAGTCGCAGGTGTACATCACTACCGTTACCTGTCAGGAAGGTTCATTACCGCTTGTTGTGAGCGGGCGGCCGATGGTGACCATACCCTACTCAGGCAATTTCATGCGCTTTTCGTTTGCCAATCCTATTTATGCCCGTAAAGATCTCAAATTCCAGCATAGGCTTGAGAACTTGCATAGCGAATGGCAGGAAACGCTCAACCAGACAGAAAAGGAGTACACTCGCCTTCCGCCCGGAAAGTACCGCTTTGTGGTAAGGGTTGTGAACCATCAAGGTCATATTTCAGAAGAGGCTTCGTATCCTTTTGAAGTATTACCCCCATGGTACTTATCAGGCATGGGGCTGTTCCTGTACGGACTGTTAGGTCTCGGTATGCTGATGCTAATTCGCACGTTTTTCAAAGAGCGTTACCGGAAACAGCAGGAGGAGATAAGACTGAAACTCGAAAAAGAAAAAGAAGAGCAGGTGAAGAAAGAAGCGCTCGCACATGAGCGAAGACTCATGGAACTGGAAAAAGAAAAGTTGGAAGAGGAGGTAAAATACAAGAGCAGGCAGTTGGTTAACTCTACGATGGGTATTATCAAAAAGAACGAAGTGTTGATTGAAATAAAAGAAGCCATTAATGACGGGAAAAAAGGTAAACTACCCGAAGCCGACGCATTGCAAAAGGTGCTTAGGATTGTCAATAAAAACCTCACCGACGAGCAGGAATGGCATGTTTTTGAGTCCAATTTTGATCAGGCACACGAACACTTCCTTAAAAATCTGAAAAAGCGATACCCCTCACTTACTCCCAAAGACCTTCGCTTTTGTGCCTACTTGCGCATGAATATGTCCAGTAAGGAAATCGCCTCCTTGCTCAATTTGTCGGTACGGGGTGTGGAAATTCGCCGGTACAGGCTGCGGCGCAAATTAGATCTCCCGCATGACAAAAACTTAGTAGAATTTATGCTCGATCTTTAAGTATTGCGAATTGATAGTTAGCCACTTGCCAAAAAATTTTATGTGAAGGGCAAAAAAGTTAATACTAATCCCACCCCTCGCAAACATTTTTCCATATATGATTCATTTCAGCATAATTTGTAAACTTCTGCTTTGGGTATCTGGTATGGAAGTTAGGGAGCAAAGCATGAAAAACGTCGCTCCGCGCTTTGATTCCGACCGCATGGCGGATGAGTATTATCGGTTGATGTATCAGTAAGCGGGCTGCAAGGCATCTGCGATGGCTGCCAGTGCCTGATTGACTGCTGCTAATTGCGCATCAGGCGCTGCCGGCTCATGCCACAACAGGCGAATATTGCCCAGATAATCGGGGGAAGTCAAAAATTCCTGCACCGAATGTAGGTTTGGAAAGTGCAGCAGCAAATGCTCCATGCGATAAAAAGGGTGCATTTTGGCAGCCTTGCGCAAGATTGGATAAGGCAACTGACCAAGATTGACGGCTGTTCTGCTATTGTGCGTGTCCCTTTCGCCGCGCCGGGTATTACCTTTGCCCTTGTGCGTGTCTTCACGCACGACCAGCTCCATATTATTTTCGCCGTTGTGCGTGTCCCCACGCACAACCAGCTCCATATTTCGCACCGATTCCCATATTTCCACCCATGAACGGCGCGGCGATACAACTTTCCGTTGCGCAGCTTGGCGTTCGGTTTTTTTGGCTTCCAATCCGATGGATTGCATGGCTTCGTGCAGGCTGCGGATGTACTGCGGGTGATAGGCGCTGTGATAGTACAGCGTTTCGCAAAGCCGTAATGGATGTTCGGCGTTGTCGTCAAAGCAGCGGCGGTATCGGTATGCCCCCTCCCAAAAAAGCGGACAGTAACGCGCTCCCCTGCCAATAAGCTGCGCTTCGGCGACGGTCGTCTGTCGGGTAGGGTTTGCCGTGTCGTAGAGGCGCACAATGTCAAACAGGTTCAGCACGTCCCAGCCTTCGTTGAGTTTGTCCACTGCAAAAACCGCCCGGTAAAGATTGCGGGGCGATTCCAGCGTATTGAGCAGCAGTTGCTTTTCTTCGCTGTCGTCTTTGCTGTTCACAATCAGCAAGCGATTGGGCGCAAAACTATCCTGCAACTCATTGATAAACAGATTGATTGAATTTTCGGACGGCATTTGCTGCAAATAATTGGCAAGGGGCTGCAAAGGCGCTGCCGCAAGCAAAGGCGCAACCTTTTCAGCGGTCAGTTGCTGCATCTGCTCTGTGAACTGTGCATAAAACCGCTCGCTTTCGCGAATGGTTTTGGACTTGAACAGCACAACGGGCTTCAATGCCTGCCCGTATTGTTCGGCAGTTTTGAGCCGCCACTGACTGAGCATTGCCGCCTGCAAAGCCCGTTCAAAAGGCGGAGCATTGCTTTGCCAAACGCGCACTTCTTTGGAGTAGCCCTCCTCGCGGAATCGGCTGAGCGGATAGTCATAAATCAGTTTATCCGCATATTTGGCAGCTATTTCGGGATGTTCCAGATAGGCAGTCGCTGTAAATTCCAGCAACAAATTTGCCTGATGGGCGGAAAAAATGCGCTGCACGGCTTCCTCCCAGGACTGTATTTCCGCCTGTTCGGATTTGGGAACTGTGCCTTTTTTGGTGCTCGCGTTGAGGTGGTGCGCCTCATCGGAAATAATCACCAGCGGAATATCCCGCAAATCTTCCCAACTGAAAGCATTTTCATGCGCAGCAAGCAACTGGCGGTGCAGCGATTGTACGGTCGTAAAGTGAATGTATGCTACGCCTGCCGCTGCATTTGCGCTGCTGTTTGGGTAAAAATAAGAGGTTTCCTGCAAGCTGAAATCAGTCTCCTGTGCCTGAAACAGGTACTTTTCCGACTCGCGGTGCAGGAAGTTGTAGCGCGTTTTTTCAATAATGGAAGTGCTGTTGACCAGAAAAATAAAGTGCCGATAGCCTTTGCGGTACAGTCCCAGCAGCGCGGCAGCCATGAGCAGCGTCTTGCCGCTGCCCGTTGCCATCTGGAACAGCAAATGCCGCTGCGCCTGCGGTGTTTGCAGCGCATACATGAGCGCACGGTATGCCTCAACCTGATAACTGCGCAAAGGAAAGCGCGGGTTCAGGTGGTGGCGCACCCACGCCGTCGGAGCAAATTCCTCCGCAGGTAACAATGTCAGCGCCCGACGGATTTCTTCGTGCAACATGCTTACAAAAAGCCTTTTTGAAATTTGATGGTTTCCTCGCCCCAAAGTTGCACCAGTAGCGGAATATCTATCGGAAAAAAATCGGATGAACCGTCGCGATTTTTCTTAATCGGGCAAATCATCCTGCCGTTTTGTACGTAGCAGCGGTCAGCAGCTACGGGCGCAACCTGAATTTGCCCTGTTTCTATCTTTTGGTAAACCGTCGCCAGATTAATCACGGCAAATTTGAGGAAATCGCTGATGCTTTCGGGCTGGTCTTTTTGCCCGTTGGTGATGCCATAAACAAAAAAGTCCGCTTTGATTTTGTAAAATTCCGAGCGATGGCGGTCGGGATTTGGGTTTTCATCGCGGCGGCGGCGGATGGTAAAGTCCGAGTAGGCGGCATATTTCGCCTCCCGAAAGCGCTCCTGTACGCGCACCAGCGTTTCGGTCTCGTCCCAAAATACGTAGTCAATGCCCTCCTGCATGTCGCGGCGCTTTGCCTCTTCGGCAGGCAACTCACAAGGCAGCCAGCGCAAAGGCGTGTAAATCAGCGGAAGCGCAAGTTTGCGGTGGACAAGGTCGGTAAATTGGCGGTCGCTTGTGTAGCTGGGCATAGATTTTCGCAGATTTTTTGTTGGTTCACCCCCTCAAACCATACAACCAGCGGTTCAGGGCGCGGTCGGCTGCCGATATGCCCAGCGTTTGGTCGGCTATTTCCGAGAGTGGAACGTAGAGATCGTTCATGTCTTGCATCGCCAGCAGGCACTGTTTTTTCTGCGGCAGGCTCAGCGCGGCAAATTCCTGCCCGAAGTTGCGGAAAGCTGCCAGATTACAGCGATAATCCAGAAAATCGGAAGCGGCAACGGCTTGCGCAAGCTCCAAAACGGCAGCATCCGAATCGGCAGCGGCGATTTTCTCCGCCCAGTGTGCATTGAGTGGTGCAAGGGCTGCATACAAAAACTCACCGCCGCCCTGCCAGCCTGTCGCCTTGCTGATGCCCGTTTGTTCGCCCTGAATGACCTGTTGGAGACGCTGAACAGCATCGTTAGCGCCGTACTCCAGTTGTTCAATGCCAACGTATCGCCTGCCCAACTTATGCGCAACGGCGGCGGTTGTGCCGCTGCCGAGGTGGTAATCCAGCACCCAGTCGCCGGGTTGGGTCGTCATTTCAATAATGCGCTGCAGCAGTTTTTCGGGCTTTTTTCCATTAGGAAAATAAACGCCGCCTTCGGTTGAGGGCGTTGTGCCGATGTCTGTCCAGAGGTCGGAAGCCAGCACGCCGAAGTAGTTTTGTCCGTTTTCCGATACAATGCGCTCGCGCAGCGGCACCAGCATCCCGCCGTCATATACCCAAACCGTTTCGCCGCTGCTGTTCACGTAGGGTTCGGCAATGCCTTTGCCCTTGTTTTGCGTGGCAAATGCCTTGAATTTTTCGCCTGCTTTTTTGATATTTTTTTCCAGCGAGTAAATGTTTTCAGGATTGGCAAGCGCATAACGCTCCAATGCTTCACCTTTACCGAGTGTTTTACTCAAATCGCGGAGGACTTTCTGCCCGTTTTCCTCTATGAGTTCGTAGCGGTAATTGGTATTGAAATCTGTTTTGGTGAAAAAGGGCTTGAAGCGAAACGCGGGTGATTTGGCGTAAAACAAAATGTATTCTTTTACCTTGAACAGGCGCTCGCCGCGCTTGACGTTGATTGCATTTACGCCGCTTTCGGTGCTGGATTTGAGCACAATGGTTTCGCGGCAGTTTTCGCGCCCGAAAAGCTCATCGCAAAGCACTTTGAGATAGGCAAACTCGTTGTCGTCAGTTTGGATGAAGATGCAGCCCTGCGGAGCGAGTAGTTGCCAGGCAGCCTCTAACCTGTTTTTCATAAAAGTTAGCCAGGTGGCATGTGTAAAATTATCGTTATACGCAAAACTGTCCGAACCTGTGTTGTAGGGTGGGTCAATGTAGATGAGTTGGATGCGACCTGCCAGCAAGGGCAGGAGCGTATGCAGTCCAATCAGATTATTGCCGCGCAAAATCAGGTTGGGCAGGCGGTCTGTTGTCCACTGCTGCGCCTGTTCGGGTGTAAGCGGTTGCGCTCCTGCGGCGCTGTAACGGCAAAAGTTGGTCAGCGCTTTGGGTGCGAGCAGGCGGTCTATGCTGCCCGCCGCCAGTGTGGTATGCAAAAACGCTTCCTCCTGCCTTTCGGCATCGGCTTTGGTTTGTCCGCCTTCCAGCACCGCATCTTTGTAGGGAAAAGTCAGCACAACTTCGCGGCTTTGCGCAAGCAGTCGCTGTTCGCGGTCGGCAAGCCCGATTTTATTGCGAAACGCTGTGAAGCTGTCGCTCATGAAAGCATTGGCACGCAGGGCGGCTATCAGGCGTTCTTTTTCCCAGAGGGTTTCGCTACCTATGCTTGTCGTAAATACGCGGCGGAGTTGTTCATCGGCAAAAATGCAATGCCAGAGCGCCGCATCGTTTGCCAGTAGTAAATCAGCGGCTTTGTTGTGCAACAGGCTGCCATCAGCGGCTTGCAAACGCTTATCTTGCCGGAGCGCCCGCTCCAACCTCAAACCAATATCGTTCATGGCTTAGAATACCTCCGCAGCAATTTGCCGCACGGCATCGGATTTGCTCATGGTATAATAGTGCAGACAAGGTACACCAAATTTGATCAACTCTTTGGACTGGTTAATGCACCACTCAATGCCTAATTCTTTCACCTGCTGATTGGTTTTGCATTTTTCTACTTCGCTTGCCAACTCTTCGGGCAGGTCTATGTGGAATACACGTGGTAATACGTTGAGTTGTGCTTTGGTAGCCAGTGGTTTCAGTCCTGGAATAATTGGTATGTTGATGCCCATTTCGCGGCAGCGGGCTACAAAATCGTAGTATTTTTGGTTATCAAAAAACATTTGGGTGACGATAAAATCTGCTCCCATATCAGCTTTCATTTTCAGGTATCTAAGGTCGGAAGCCATGTTAGGGGCTTCAAAGTGTTTTTCGGGATAACCTGCTACGCCAATACAGAAGTTAGTAGGTGTAGAGTGTTGCAGTTCATCGTCTAGGTAGCGCCCCTGATTCATAGCGCTGACCTGTTCCAGCAGTTCGGTGGCGTGAGCGTGTCCTCCGGGCTGTGGCGTAAAAGCACCTTCCGATTTGACAGCATCACCGCGCAGCACGAGGACGTTTTCTATCCCCAAATAATGCAAGTCAATCAGCGCATCTTCTGTTTCTTCTTTGTTGAAGCCGCCGCAGATGATGTGCGGAACAGCATCTACCTTGTAGCGGTGCATGATAGCCGCACAAATCCCGACCGTGCCGGGGCGCTTGCGGATGCGCTGTTTGGTCAGCGTACCATTAGGTCCGGCTTTGTACACATACTCTTCGCGGTGGTAGGTAACATCTATGAACGGCGGCTTGAACTCCATCAGCGGGTCAATCGCCTGAAAGATAGATTCAATGCTTTCGCCTTTCATTGGCGGAATAATTTCAAGGGAAAAAAGCGTGGATTTGGCGTTTTTCAGATGTTCGGTAACTTTCACAAAAACAACAGGTTGAATAGAACAGCACTAGCAAAGTTACGGACTGCAATCAACATTGGCAAAGTTCAAACCCTTGCCAATGCCGACTTTTCAGACTTATTGCCATGCTTACTTTTTGCTGCTCTTTATGCGCTTAGCGGGCGATTTGGTTTTTCCTTTGCCGGGACTAAAACCCGAACTTTTTTTGATATGAGCCGTCGAGCGACCGCGTGAGCCACCTGAACAGGAACTAAAACCAATCATGAGTGAAAAAATACACCCGAAAATCAGAAGGGAGGTGATGCTGCGTTTTACCATAGTCGTGGAGGTTATCTTTATAGCATAACCGTCCGAAAGGTAAAATATTGCCTTGCGGCTTAGTTTACGCGTCCGTTGTTATTGCGCTTTTTCTGTTGACCGGGCGCAGTAGCTTTGCCTTGGTTGGGTTTACCCGTAATAGGATGTACACCTGTTACTTTTTTCACCTGTCCGGGAGGCGCTCCATGTGGATGCCTTCTGCAAGCGCCTGTACTCAATAACAACGCAAGCGCAAAACCGTATATGAATAGCGTGTTGATTTTTTTTCGCAGCATGATATTGGTTTAATGAAAGTTAAACTGATGCAAATGAGACCCTGATAGCAAATTTGCTGCCAGTTGATACCTAACTTTGCGTATGAATATTCCTGAAAATATTGGCATTGTGCTTTCAGGCGGCGGGGCGCGTGGCATCTCGCATCTCGGCTCCCTGCAAGCAATAGAAGAATTGGGCATTAAGCCCCGTTTTATCTCAGGCACCAGCGCGGGGGCTATTGTAGGCGCACTCTATGCTGCCGGACATAGCCCCGCCGAAGTACTGGAGTTTATTACCAAGACGAACATCCTGCGCTATTTTAAGCCCGCAAGCAACCTGACAGGCATTTTGCGCATGGAAAAAACGGCAGAAGCCTTCCGCTTATTTTTAAAGGAAGACAGTTTTGAAAGTCTGAAAATTCCGCTGTTTATCAATGCAACGGATATTGAGCGCGGTGAAACTGTCTATTTCAACAGCGGCGAACTCATCAAACCGATACAGGCAGCTTCTTGTATTCCATTTCTTTTTGCACCCATAGAAATTGACGGCAGGTTTTACATTGATGGCGGCATTTTGAACAACCTGCCTGCCGAGCCGCTCGTTGGGCGCTGCGACTATATTATCGGCATCCATTCCAATGCCGTAAGCGAACTTAAAGTAAGTAATATGAAGCAGGTAATTGAGCGCACTTTTCACCTGATTATTAATGCTAACATTGAATCGCGTAAATCGCTATGCCATTTGTTTATAGAGCCGCCCGAGATGGCAGCCTACAAGGTTTTTGACGTGGCGAAGGCACAAGAGATTTTCCAAATTGGCTACAGGCATACGCAGCAGGTGCTTGCTGAGGCGCTGCACGGCTCTATCAGTCCACAATCGCCTGATAAGTCAGTACCTGAAAGCGTTTACTGAGGAAAAGATGCTTAGAGGGCCAAACCTGCGTAAAAAACAGGGCAATCAACTCTTCTTTGGGGTCTATCCAGTATTCAGTAAAGTACATGCCTCCCCAGCGATAAGCGCCCGGCGAACTGAGTAGTTCTGCTGTTTGTGTCGTACCTACGAGTTCAAAGCCCAGACCGAATTTGCGACCACGCTGGGTTGTCAAGTCGCCAATCTGATTTTGTGTCATCAGTTCTATGGTTTTGCGGCTCAGTAACTGTGCGCCGTTGTAGCGTCCGCCATTGAGGAGCATTTGCATAAATTTGGCATAATCCGAAATGGTGCTGCAAAGCCCCGCCCCGCCGCTGTAATAGGTTTGCGCTCCTTGTGTAGCATAGTCGGCATATTCCGAAGGACGCGTGTGCGGGATGATTTTGCCGTCTTTGCCTTCTTCGTAGAGTGTTACTAATCGCTTTTGTTTTTCCTGAGGCACATAAAAAAACGTATCGTTCATATCCAGCGGCTTGAAGATGCGTTTTTGAAAAAATTCCGCCAGACTCATGCCTGAAATTTTTTCTACCAGATAGCCCAACACGTCGGTATTCAGTCCGTAGGTGAAGCGTTCGCCCGGCTCGTGGAGGAGCGGCAGACGGGCTAACTGCGGAATGGTTTGCGCCAGCGTGAGTGGCTGCGTGCTATGAAACTGTGGTATGCGGGCTTTGTATTGCAGCGGGTGCAGATAGGGAATGCCGGCGGTATGCGTCAGCAAATGGCGAATGGTAATTTCCCGCTTGGCAGGAACGGCAGTGAAACTCGTGTCGCGTCGGTTGAGGATGAGTTGTTTGAGTACTTTGGGATTTTTGAACTCAGGGATAAAGTCAGACACGGGGTCATCCAGCAGGAAGCGCCCTTCTTCGTAGAGCATCATCACGGCAACCGAAGTAATCGCCTTGCTCATGGACATGATGCGGAAAATATCATCCTTGTCTAACGGGGTCTGCGAAGCCACATCGCGATAGCCGAATGCTTTGTGATAAACAATTTTACCCTTGCGTGCAATCAGGCAGACCGCACCGGGAATCACCTGTTTGTCCACATATTGCTGCACGAGCGTATCTATGTAGTTCAGGCGGCGGGCAAGCATTCCTGCTTGCTCGGCTGGCGCAGGGGTAAGTAGTTGTTTTTCCAGAGAGGCATTGGTGCTGCCTACGACTGTTGTTGATAGAGGACGCTCGCTATTTTCTGCAGGAGCTTTGGTTTCCGTTCTACAGGCAATTGCAAGAAGAATGCTTGCCGCTAAAGAAATAACCCTGATCATGGATGAAGTTTTCTAGTTGCTGTAATATACGACTTTACAGACCGATCTAAAAGGTGGGGCGGCAGCGAACCGGCAGATAGTATGTGGTGATGGAACTGGCGGATGTCGAACAGGTTGCCAAGTGCTATCCGTGCTTGTTCTCGCAGGAATAATAACTGCCGGCAACCGATCAGGTACGTACAACTTTGCGCAGGGAACAATAAGACATGATGCAATTTCCGATTGATCTCAGCAGCAGGTAAGGCGGTATGGCGCACCAAATAAGCCACAGCTTCGTTGTAACTCCAGCCGTAGAGATGCAGCCCCAGATCCGCAACGGCAAAGGCAGACCTGATCAACTGGCGGTGTAAAAGTCCGCAGCGGTCGGCAGGGCTTTCGAAAATAGCTTCCTCTGCTATCAGCACGGCCACATAGGCGCTCCAGCCATTGGTAAAAACAGGATCGTCCCAGTAGCGACGAAAAATAGGTAACTTATTTTGTGCGCGCTGGTACTGCCGCTGCATCAGCCTGCCCGGAACCATTTCCAGCGCAGCGAAAGCCATCACTTCAGCAGGAGGAATGTAAATACTATCGGTAGGATTGAACAGCAGTTTTGCCTCCGTTGGGTGGGGCTTTCCCGTAGGAATGAACCCTTCCAGCACAACAGGCATTCGGTGTAGCTGATAACTGACGAAGGGAATATTTTCAAACAGATAAAGTGTTGTGGTATCCAGATAGTTGCCCGCTGCACTCAGTGCAGTTGCCAGACTCTTTTTTCCCAATAGACCTTGTTGATTTCCATAGGTCTCATTGATTTTTTGGTAAGCGGGTTGCCATGCCCCTATAGGTGCGTTTAGTAGTTTTGCCAATGCAGCGGACAAACTATCAGTGGTTTGCTTGGCATAGCGGAAAAGTGTTTGCGGCTGCACAGTTTTTCCCGACAGCCGATGAAACGCTTCATAGTACTGAGTAGTATCGGTCGTGGAGTATAAAGGCGGTAAAAGAGAGGTGCAATCGTACTTTTCTAAGTAGTCGTACATTGCGCGAAAGGCAGGATACACGGAAGTTTCTAACAGCAGCAGCGCCTCTGCATCTAATTCCTGCTTAGTATCTCTACCTGTTTCCAAGCGTGCCAGATGCCTGCGAAAGTGCAGGTAGATCGGGTTTGAGACAGGCTTTACTGACATGAAGCGCATAAGTTGCATTTTGGTAGCTGCCGCAGCAAAGCAAGGCAGTTGCCTGCCGCAACGAGTATCTAAACGAAAAGATGTGCGGAGTGCCTGCGCCATAATTGTTGTAAAACCCGCCAGTTGCTCCAGATAAGTGGCAATTTCTTTGGCGTTTCTTGGAGTTTGTGTTAGCAATAGCCGCTCGGTAAAAAGTAAGTGTACCCCCGAAAATGGATTGAACGGGTGTTCTAAACCTTTACATGTATCAACCTCGATCAAATGCTGTATTTGCCATGTTAGCACATCAGTAGAGAGTAACTGTTCAGTATTTTGTTTTTCGCGCCTGTAGCTTTGCAGTACTTTCAGATCGGCGGCAAGGTCGGCAGTACTGATTTCCCAGTAACGTATCGGCGTGGGCGCTTTGGGTTGCAGGATCAACCTCGGCTGTAGGGTTTGCTGAACTATGCCTGTCAGCCATGCCTCGCGGGGTAGCAAGTAGCGCACCGAAATGCGCTCATAGAAATCTTCTATTGCAAAAGGTTTATACCAGAAAATGCTCGCATACCAAAGCAGCCAAAGTGCTGCGGTCAGCAATCCTGTTTTCAATAACCACTTCCATCCGGACATAGCCCCAATTGGTTTTTCAAACCCGTGCAAATTAATACCTTTGTCCGATATGAGCGCCAGAACCATTGCTCGCTCTACGATCTAAACACCCAAACCGCATGAAAAGCATCATTTTTGAAAAGGCAGGCCGCCCCGAAGAGGTTCTGCAACTCAAGGAAGTTCCTACCCCTACACCTGCCGCAGGTGAAGTATTGATTAAAGTAATGGCAAGCCCGGTCAACCCTTCAGATGTAATGTTTATACAGGGCATGTACGGCATCCGTCCACAGTTGCCTTCGGGTGCAGGTTTTGAAGGCTGCGGCGTGGTAGAAGCCGTGGGCGAAGGTGTAAGACTGCCGGCGGGTACGCGCGTTGCCTTCACAACTATTGGCGCATGGTCAGAGTATGTAGTTGCTTCTGCCAAAGCTATTTTCCCGCTGCCGCCGACCATGCCTTTTGAAATAGGCGCTCAGATTTTTGTCAATCCGTTTACAGCCTGGGCAATGCTGCACGATTCGGGTTTGCAGGCAGGGCAGTGGCTAATCCTGACCGCAGGAGGATCTACTTTTGCGCAACTCGTTATCCAGATGGCGGCAAGTAAAGGCATCAATGTGATCTGTACGGCGCGTCGCGACAGCCAGACAGAGCAGTTGCTGGCGCTGGGCGCTGCTGCGGTTGTGAATACCGAAAAGGAATTTTTACCCAAGCGCGTCAAAGAACTCACCGGCGGAGCAATGGCAGACTGCTGTTTCGATGCTACAGGCGGTGATGTATCGGCGCTGGCGCTGAACAGCCTCAGGCAGCGCGGTAAAATGTTTGTTTACGGCATGTTGAGCCTTAAAGAAACCCCCGTAAACAACGGGCTGATGATCTTCAAAGGGCTAACCATACAGGGATTTTGGCTGACCGAATGGCTGAGTTCTGCACCACGCGAAGTGCGGCAGCAGGCAGCACAAGAAGTGATTGCGATGTTGAACGATGGTACGCTCAAGGTGCAGGTAGCAGCCACCTATCCGCTGACAGATACAGTAAAGGCGGTTGTAGATTCGCAAAAAGAAGGGCGCAGCGGCAAAATCCTGATCACAACCTATTAAAGCACTTTGAGGTGCTTAAACAAAATAGCCTTGTAAGTACCGCCTAAAGGCAGTTTTTTCTTTTGGATCGTTACCGAGTCGTCTTCTACCGAATCTATCTTGTGATAATTGACCACATATGAGCGGTGAATCCGCAGAAAATGCGCAGGCAATTTTGAAATAAGTGCCTTCATGGTGGTCAGCACGAGGTGTTGCTGACCGCCTTCCATGTGGAAGTTCACATAGTCGGCGAGCGACTCTAAGTAAAGCACCTTGCTCAGTTGTATTTTGATAAATTGATTACCGCTCGATTTGATGAATACATTATCTTCGTCCAGATCGGTTTGTAAGCGCGATTTGAGGAATTCCTGCAACTTTTGCATAGCTGCATGAAAGCGCATGTAGCGTACAGGTTTGACCAGATAGTCTATTACCCCGTATTCAAAAGCCTCTATTGCGTGTTCGGTTTTAGAAGTAATCAGGATACAGAATACAGGATCTTTAAGCGCTTGTAAGAGTTCCAACCCTGTCATTTCCGGCATTTCTATGTCCAAAAAGAGAACGTCATAAGCACCTTTTTCGAGCCTTGCCAGCGCTTCTACAGGGTTGTTGCTGGTATCTACCTGTTGAAAGATGTTTTCACGGCGGGCAAATTCAGCAATCATTTCGGCAGTAATTACGTCATCATCGAGAACTAAACAGCGCATGGGCGAAAGATTGGATCAGATAAAAAGCTATTTGGATGGAAATAACCAAATTTAACATTGACTATTTCAGAGAGTCGGCTAACGGCGACGACAAATTTATGAAATATATCCTGAATCTGACGGCGCGGGAGTTGCAGCAATATTTTGACCAGTTTGCAGCAGCTGTCCGCAGCGGCGATCGGCTGCAAATAACACGCGCCAGACACAAACTCGCCCCCCACCTTGAAGCCCTGCAAGCCCATGAAATGGAGGAGCTTGTCAGAGAACTGTCCAAAGGCAGTGAAGACCCTCCGATCGAACTTTTACATGCCTTTCAACAAAAAGCTGCGTTACTTTGCAGTGCAATTCAGCAAGTTGCAAATGATGAAAACTAACTTTTTGACAGACGGTAGAATACCGTTTTTGATCATTGCATTAGTATATGTTGCAGGGGCCTTTCTCGAGGTAATGGACATAGATGAAGCGCAATACGCGGCTATTTCGCGCGAGATGATGGAATCGGGAGAATACCTCCAACTCAAAGATAGAGGCAATGACTATTTAGACAAACCTCCGCTTCTGTTTTGGGTTTCAAGCCTGATGTTCAGCATTTTTGGGGTCAGCAATTTTGTTTACAGGCTGGTGCCAATCCTTGTTTCGCTGCTGGGAGTCTATGCTACCTACCGCTTTACGCTGCTGTATTACAGTCGTCGGGCGGCTTACAGCGCTGCGCTGATTATTGCTTCTTCTATGGCATTTTTTCTGATGCACCGCGACGTTCGCACCGATACGATGCTCACCGGATGGGTGATGTTCAGTATCTGGCAAATAGCGGCATGGCTGCAAGTGCAGAGCAAAGAACAGGGCAGCGGCTGGTTATATCTGCTTGGTGGAGGGTTTGGCTTGGGCTGTGCGCTGCTCGCCAAAGGCCCAATCGGCTTGGCAGTACCCGTATTGGCTTTGGCTACACATTTTGTGTACCATCGGCAGTGGGCAAACTTTGTGCGTCCGCAGTGGCTGTTGCTCCTGCTGATCGTAGCTGCTATGCTCGCCCCGATGGTTTGGGGGCTATATGCCCAATTCGGCAATGAAGGCCCTTACTTTTATTTCTGGAAGCAAAGTTTCGGGCGCATCACAGGCGAAAATGACTGGGCGAACGATGTAGATATTTTCTTTCAGGCACAAAACTTTCTGTGGAGCTTTTTACCTTGGGTCATTCTGTTTGTTGTAGCACTTGTTTTTCACGTGCGCCGTGCGCTTGTCGGAAATGCAGTAGAGATGATAGCTTTGGGAGGCTTTGTATTGCCTTTCATTGCCCTTTCTCTTTCGCGTTACCAACTGCCGCATTACACCTTCGTCGTCTTTCCGCTCGGTGCGGTGCTTGCGGGCGTATATGCTGACTATCTGATGGAAAACCGCGATCGCGCAGCATTCAAAATCATGCGCTTTGTCCATTCGCTGTTGGGTTTTTTGTTGTGTGTAGCTGCTTTGCTGTTGGTATTTTGGGTAGCTCCAACTCGCGAATGGTGGTTTTGGACCGGCTGGACGGGCTTGTTCTTTGTCTGGTGCTGGCTTTCGTTTAGCCCGCGCACGGTTTTGCAAAGTCTGCTGGGGCCTGCTGTAGTTGGTATCATTACGGCTTGTGCTGCATTGAATATACAGATTTTCCCCGAACTTTTTCGCTACCAAAGCGGCAGCGTTGTTGGTGCCTATGTCATAGAGAATAACATCCCTAAAGAGCGGCTCTGGATACTTTCGCGGCTGACAGGGGAGAACAGGGAACTATTTCCACATGCACTCGATTTCAAGGTACAGCGCATCGTGCCTAAACTGAAAAATCCTGAGGAAATACTGACACACATAAAGAGCGGAACTTGCTATGTATATACCGATACGGTCGGTATTCGCGAACTTGCGCAACTGCCCGTAAAGATGCGTATCTTACAGACTTTCGAGAAATACCACGTTTCTATGCTGACAGCCGAGTTTCTCAATCCGCAAACGCGATCTACCGTAACACAGCGCGTATTTTTGGCAGAACTGAAAAAACAATAATTACCCATATGAGCAGCATTTTATTCGACGACTTCCAAAGCTGGAAAGCCTACTGTCTCAGCACAGGGCAGCCGCTCTTCGAGCCTGTGATAGGTTATGAAATTGCACAAAAAGGAGCAACAGAGCCGGCTATTCGCGAAGGGCTGCTGCGGGCCTATCGCGTCATGCGCGATGCCGTAGAGACAGGGCTGACCGAAGACATGACCTCCCGCTCCGGCATGGTACAAAATGGTGGTAAGAAAGTGTACAACAGCCCTATAACTGTACTTTCGCCCGAATTTCAACGATTGATTGCCCGTGCTTTGGCTGCCAAAGAGGTAAACGCCTGCATGGGGCGGATTGTAGCAGCGCCTACGGCAGGTGCATCAGGTATTCTACCCGGTATTCTCTACACCTTGCAGGAGCTGCATAATATTTCCGATGAAAAAATTATTGAGGCCATGCTCGTTGCGGCAGGTATTGCCTTGATTATCGAACGAAACGCTTCTATTGCGGGGGCTGTCGGGGGCTGTCAGGCAGAAACAGGCACAGCAGCGGCTATGGGCGCAGGGGCAATCGTTTACAGTCTCGGCGGCGATATTGATCAGGTTTTCAATGCTGTGGCTATTACGATCCAGTGTATGCTTGGGCTGATCTGCGATCCGATTGCAGGATTGGTAGAAATGCCCTGCATCGTGCGCAACGCAAGCGCAGCAGCTATCGCCTATTGCTCAGCGCAAATAGCAATAGCTAACTTCAATGCTGTAATTCCGGTAGACGAATGTGTAAACGTATTGGGCGAGGTAGGTCAGAGTATGGAAACCCGCTACAAGGAAACAGCACTCGGCGGATTGGCAGCCACCCCCACCGGGCAGGCGATTGCCCGCAAAGTATTAATACACGATATTGAAATGCTTTCCGACCCCGACGAGCAGCCGTAATCATTGTCTTCCATCTATTGAGAATCAGAAGCGTGGAAAGATTTGGATAAAAGTCCTCGATGATATAACTTACTGTAGCTTAATAACCTGATTGGCACTATTTTAGAAGACGTATTTTTACCCCTACTTAACTACTGTGACATCATGTATGCCAAAACACTACATTGCCTTCGCATTATTTTTTTGCCGGTTGCAATATTGCTGATTGCATCCCAAGTGCTGGTGGCGCAAACAGAAGATATCACCACTGCTGCCAAATCTGCTATTAAAGCAGGCGACTCCAGAGAGTTGGCTCGTCATTTCAACAGCCTCGTAGAGCTGAAAATTCAAGACGCAAACCTAAGCAAGACAAACAAAGATTACAGCAAGACGCAGGCAGAATACATTTTGAAAGAATTTTTTCGCGACAATCCCCCGCAAAATTTTGAGTACATACACGAGGGGCAATCTAAGGAAGGAAACCTTCGCTATGCAATCGGCAAATATACCTGTCGCGACCGCAACAATAAGGCAAGTTCCTTCCGCGTGTTTATGAAGCTCAAACAGCAGAACGGCAACTTTGTCATAGACGCTATTGACTTCAGTAAGGACGACGGCTCGGACAGCAACAATTAGGCTGATATTCGCTATTTTTGCGGCGTGATACCTCCTTACGTAACACCGCAAGCCCTCCATCGGCTTATTGATAGCGCATTCGAAGAAGATCTAGGCACAGGTAGTAATACCGGCGATCATTCATCACTTTCGGCAGTTCCTGACCATGCCGAGGGCAAAGCGCAGTTGTTAGTCAAAAGTGAGGGGCTGCTGGCAGGTGTTGCACTGGCAGCAATCATTTTCGAGTACGTAGGTGGGCTTAAGATGACCGCCTATCTGAAAGACGGTAGCCCAATCAGCCCCGGCGATGTTGCTTTTACCGTACAAGGCAATGCTCGATCTATTCTTAAGGCAGAACGACTAGTATTGAACTGTATGCAGCGCATGAGCGGCATTGCCACACAAACCCACAAAGCTGTGCAAATGGTGCAGGGATACAAAGCCCGCATCTTAGACACAAGAAAAACCACGCCCAACTTCCGTATAATTGAGAAGTGGGCTACCTTTATCGGTGGAGCTACGAACCATCGCTTCGGGCTGTACGATATGATTATGCTCAAGGACAACCACATTGACTATGCAGGGGGGATTACCAAAGCAGTGCAGGCAGCACAGCAATACCGGCGCAAAAAGGGACTCTCTGTTCGTATAGAAGTAGAAACCCGCAGCCTGTCGGAAGTAGAAGAGGTACTACAAGTGGGTGGAGTGGACGTTATCATGTTGGACAATATGGACATCCCTACAATGCGCGAGGCAGTGTTGCTTATAGGCAATCGTTGCCAGACCGAAGCATCGGGCGGTATTACGCTTGAAGAACTGCCGCAGATTGCAGCTACAGGCGTTGACTTTATTTCCATGGGTGCGCTGACGCACTCTGCCCGCATATTAGATCTAAGCCTGAAAGCCTGTTAATTCATTTCATCCATATCGCAATCATTACCCAGCCTATGATTATCAAGACCAAGAAGTTTCAATTCAACAAAAACCAGTATATCAAATTTGCCCTGCTCAATATTGCTAAGGAATGGTGGTGGGCATGGTTAGTGCCGGCAGCAGTTATGCTGATTCCGATTTTTTACAAAAACACGCTGGGCTGGTCGCTGTTTATTGCCTTGTTGCTCATTGTGCTTTATTTGCTGTTCTGGTTTATTCAGTTTACGGCAGTTACGCAGTTGGAGCAGTCCAAATTACTGTTCGATCGTCTGCGTTATGAAATTGACAGCCGCCATATCAAGGTTTTCAAGACCGACAAAGAAGGCTTTGTGATTGAATGGAACAAAATCATGCGTGTAGAAAAGAAGAAGCAAGGATTTCTTTTTGTGCTTTCCAAAGCGCAGTTCTTATATTTCCCGTACGATGTGTTTCAAGGCGAACAATCAATTAAGTTGCTTGAGACCATCTTGAAAAGAAAGAATCTGCTGGCAGGATCCAAAAAAACTGTTGAGCAAGTAGCTGCTTAGACCTATGCAAACCATCTGCATCAGGACATCGCAAAACGTAACGATCGAGTATCGTCTAGCAGGCCTTGGCGACCGCCTGCTTGCGTATTTGTTCGATGCGCTGGTGATCATCTCCTACTTTATTTTGCTTAGCGGCTTCAATTACCTGCTGACCGAAATGTTTGGGATTGGTATATTGGAGCATCTTTGGTTGCAGGTGATCCTGATTATGCCCTGGTTTTTGTACGATCTGCTCTGCGAGGTCTTTATGGAAGGGCAAAGTTTCGGCAAAAAGATCATGAAAATCAGGGTGGTGCGTACCGACGGCGAGTCTGTTACGCTTGGTAATTACCTGATCCGCTGGCTGACAGGGCTGATTGAGCTAAAGCTAATGGGCGGTATAATGGCTTTACTTGCCATTGTGATGGGTGGCAAAGGACAGCGTCTAGGCGATATGGCTGCCGGAACGACTGTTGTTTACTTAGGTGATGAAAAAACCATGAGTATGTCATTACCCTCAATCCCTACAGATATACCGCCAATATATCCGCAGGCGACTAACCTCTCCGATGCCGATGTCGGACTCATCAAAGAAGTCTTGTACACCTACAGCAGGACAGGCAACCGAAAACTTCTCGAAGCTACAGCTGACAAATTACTCGAAAAACTCGAACTGGAACGCTTCAAAGAAAATACAGCTCTTGATTTTCTCAAACAGGTAATAACCGACCACAGTCGCTTGGTCAAATAAGCATCGCAAAAGCGGATTTTTTTGCGTAAATATGTATCGGAACACGTACATTCCTTATGCGTTGCATTTTTCAATTTCTTCTGATAATCAGCCTTATGCTACTTGCGGCAAGTTGCCGTAATACTATCCGGTTAGAGTTTGCACAAGCTGTAACGAGCGAGGGCACGCTCGCTGCCTGCAATCTGGCAAAACAGGATGACCGCCGTGCCGTAAAACTGTTTCCCCGTGCTGTAAAAGCCATGCGCAGTACGCGGCTGACAGGCTTCGAACCGGATAGCATTCGACGCATGATTGTTTCGGTGCAGCAGTTACCCGAAAAACTGCAATACAATAATGTAGCTGTATCCTTGCAGTTTACGGCAAGCGATATTGTGGTTGTGTATGCCGAGCGCTGGCGCAATACGGATATGTGGGTGTTTGCACTCCCCGCAGAGTTAAACCCTAAAAGAGTGGACATACCGCTGATTGCCTTCCCGCAAAAAGATTTTGAAAAGGCAATTCGCAGAAAGTTAGAGATCCACTACAAAACAGTCAGCGAATCGGATTTTAATCAGGGTCTTTGGTAGATTGCCGGTGCTTTCTCCCGCAGGTTGTAGAACGAAGTCATTACCTCGCCGTAAGCTCCTGCGGTGCGGATAGCTAACAAATCACCGCGTTTGAGTGGTGGCAGCGGCACTTCTTTGCCAAAAAAGTCTGAAGATTCGCAGATAGGCCCTACTACGTCGTAGTTGAGCAATTCGCCTGTAGCCACGCCTACTGCCTCTATTTTGTGATAAGCCTGATAAAGCGCCGGACGGATCAACTCGGTCATACCTGCATCTACGATGGCGAAGCGCTTGGTTTGGCCTTGTTTGGTGTAAAGCACGCGCGTAATCAGGCTGCCGCATTGCGCCACAATAGAGCGCCCAAGTTCGAAATGCACCTGCTGTTGCGGGCTGCGCTCCAAATAGCGGCTGATCGTATCAAAGTAGCTTTCAAAATCGGGGATCGGGTTTTCATCGGGCTGCTGATAGTCTACTCCCAGCCCGCCTCCGACGTTCAGATCGGTAAATTGCAGACCGCTATGCTCAAACCAGCGACGTATTTCATTCAATTTCAGGCAGGTATTCTTAAAGTTGTCCATGTCGCGGACTTGTGAGCCAATATGCGTATGCAGCCCGATCACGCGCACATGCGCCAGTTGCGGCAGCAATTGCAGCAGTGCGTCGAAGTCGCGGGGCGGAATGCCGAATTTGTTCTCTGCTGTTCCTGTGGTGATGTAGTGGTGCGTATTGACCTCCACCAGCGGATTGACGCGCAGCGCAATGGTTGCAGTTTTACCTGCCTGCTCGGCAAGTTGGTTGATGACCTGCAACTCTTCGACCGATTCTACATTGAAACAAAAAATATCGTGTGCCAAAGCAGTTCGGATTTCCTTGTCCGATTTGCCAACACCTGCAAAAACAACTTTTTCGGGTGAGAATCCCGATTCTAATGCACGAAGTACTTCGTTGCCACTAACGCAATCGGCACCAAAACCGGCTGCAGCGATTGTTTGCAGAATTTCGCGGTTAACATTGGCTTTCAGCGCATAGTGGATATGGAAATGATGCTTTTGTGCATACTGAGCAGCAACTGCGATGGTTTTTTCGAGCAGTTCGAGGTCATAGTAGAAGAAGGGCGTTTCCATAGCAGCGAAACGCGCAGCGTGTGCAGTCGTAAACATGATGCTGCAAAGTTCGTACGATTTATGCGCATTGTCAAAGGCAGAACGATTTTGTACTAATATTCAACTTTCAAGAATTTTTTTGAAAAAACAGGGAACGCAGCAGGGGGCAGGAGTATTAAACACTGAAAACTCAATTTATCCCATGGTAACGTCTGCTATTTCTTCTTCACATGTGATTTTGACCCGATCGCGGCTGATCGTCGGATATCAGGAATACTACTGGCTACGGATCGTCAGTGTAGAACTGCAAAACAATCAACTATCAGCTACTGTAAAAATGCTGTTGCTGCTTGCATTACTTGCATTATTAGCATGGGCATTTGCCGTAGATATCTATCAGTGGTTGCTCTTTGTTTTATTGGCAACTTTTCCAGTATTGGGTTTATTTAAACGAGTAACAAAGCCTTACGAGATCATTATACACTATCGCGATAAAGATAATGGCGTGCGCAAACTGCGCCCACTGGCATCTTTACAACTGACCAATCAGGAGATTGAACAATATTATGTCAATATCCGGCAGGCGCATATGAGGCATGGCTAAGACTTATTTGATACCCCCTACCCGAAATCACTATGAAAAACTATTGTTTGATTCTGCTGACTTTGGCTGCTTTGTGCGGCTGGCAATGTTCCCCTAAAAAGAAAGGTTTTACGCCTCCAATCCCCGCGCTCGATGTGCCCCATGCGTTTTATCAGTTTGTGGCAGAAGAAGGGGCGCTGATTAAGCACCCAACGGGAACACAAATCGTTATTCAACCCAACTCATTGGTTGATGAAGACGGCAACCTTGTGAAGGGACAGGTTACGCTGAAGTACTGCGAACTACACGGTGCCTTAGATGCCTTTGCGGCAGGCGCACCCTTAGACTATGACAGTGCCGGGACTACCTATCAGTTCAAAACGGCAGGAATGATGGATATTTCGGCACAGCAAGGCGAACAGGCGCTTTCTATCGCACCGGGAAAAGAAATAGATGTCAATTTTGCCTCATTTCAGGCGGGCGATGAGTTCAATTTCTACTACTGGGACGAGCAAACAGGGCGCTGGGTATTCCAAAAAGGAGCTACTGCTGCCAAACCCAATCCTGCCAAAAAGCGAATGGCAGATTCCCTGCGTTTGGTACGCGCAGTTGATCCTAAGAATCTGATGGTGTTGCATTTCGGGGAGGCCTTAGACGTTTATTTCAACGACAACTACCAGAAAGTCAACGACAAAAATATGCAAAGTAATTTCCGTCGTTTGCTGGCAACCTACAACCTGACGGTATATGAAAATCTGAAAATCAATACGCCTGTGAAGCTGGGTAAAAAGAGTTATTACCCGGCGTATTCGTTGGTTTGGGAAAAGTTAGAGGAGGTGCAGCCGCCTGCATGGCTCAATGAAAACGAAGGATATGCCAGCGAAGGCGAGGATGTTGATATTTACTTCAACCTGCATTCCAAAGCCGAACTGCAAAAAGATGGTTCTTACAAACTGACGATCCAGCGTCGCAAAACCAAGAAAGTCAGAAAAGACGTAACGGTTTACGATACTACCTGGCAGACAAACCGCCGCACAGGTGCGCGTCGCATTAGTAAAATTAATCCCCGAGCAGTGTCCCTTTGGGAGTATGCGTACACTGACCGCGTGGTGAACAGCTTCAGTTTCCGTGCAAGGCCCTATATGCGCATCAGCGAGTTTCTGCGTCGCAAACCCGACCAGTTTTCTGAGGAATACGCACGCCTGACCGAAGAAATAGACAAGCAAAGCCGCAAAATGGACGAAATAGCAGAGGTTTTTCGCCAAGTAAACATTTCAAAATTCGGTTACTACAACTTCGACTTGATTATGAAGTTGCCCGGTGCAACTGAGATCAGGGCAGATTTCCGCATCAACGGCGAACAACCTGCGATGGTCTATTATATCAGTACGGCTAACTCTACTAAGGTAGAACTTACAAAAGATAAGTGGGACAAAATCATGCTGGCACCCGACCCGACGCTGCGTATTTTTGCCATCATGCCCGACTATTCGCTGGCCTATTATCCGCCTGAGGAATGGAAAAAGCTGGACTGGTACAGCCTTTCGCAAAAGAAAAGCCACACCTTTGTACTCAAAAACGACCGCAGCCTCCTGCAAACGCGCGAAGATTTGAAAAAGATATTGCAAATGTAGCGGCGATTTGCTGTTACTTGCTTGGTGTAATTTTGCCGATGCCTAAAAATTCGCATTTTACTTTCAAACAATTTGAGGTTGCTCAAGATCAGTGCGCGATGAAGGTTAGTACTGATGCCTGCATCTTCGGGGCTTGGGTGGCTGCACAACTGAACAATCGCACAGGCATTGCGCTTGACATCGGCGCAGGTACCGGACTGCTCGCACTAATGATTGCACAGCAGGCTCCTCAACTACAGATTCATGCAGTAGAGATGGATGCTGCTGCTGCGCGGCAAGCGGCAGAAAATGCCGCCCGATCGCCTTTTCATTCGCAAATAGAAGTCTTTGCGCAAACGGTGCAGGAGTTTATGAACCGGCAGCGCCGGATATATGATTTTATTTTTAGCAATCCGCCGTTTTTCAATCGCAGCCTGCAATCACCGCAGGAGCAGCGCAATGCAGCAAGGCATACTGTAACTCTGCAACACAAGGAACTCATAGCAATAGCTGCCGCCGGAGTGCTTCAGGAGGGTTATTTTTTTGTACTACTGCCCGCAGATCTTGCGGCAGGGTTTACTTTACAGGCAGCCAAGTGTGCTTTGCTTTTGCACGAGTTGCAACTGTGGGCAGCCCGCGAAGGACAAAAGCCTCATATTGCGCTGTTGAAATTTGGAAAGTTGCCTGCTGTGCATCTACAACAGGCGAATAATTTTATTTACCTGCCCGATGGGACTTACTCGCCTGCAATGCGCGAACTATTGGCTGATTATTACCTGTATCTTTGATTGGTTTAATCCTGCATCAAGGCTACAAAATCCTCGAAAAGGTAGTACGAATCATGCGGCCCGGGCGACGATTCGGGATGGTATTGCACCGAAAACGCTTTCTTGCCTTTGATGCGAATACCTTCTACCGTATTATCGTTCAGGTTGATGTGAGTCAGTTCTATCTGTGGATGATTTTTGATGCCCTCCATGCTAACGGCAAAGCCATGATTTTGAGAGGTGATTTCGCCTTTGCCCGTGATTAGATTTTTAACAGGATGGTTCAGCCCCCGATGCCCATGGTGCATTTTGAAGGTTGTTCCGCCTGCTGCCAGCGCGAGAATCTGGTGTCCGAGGCAAATACCAAACAGCGGCTTGTCTGCTGCCAGAATTTGGCGGACAGTTTCGATTGCATACTCCATTGCAGCAGGATCGCCGGGGCCATTCGAGATCAGGTAGCCGTCCGGGTTCCACTGCTGCATCTCGCCAAAAGAGGTTTTGGCAGGGAATATCTTACAGTAGCAGCCGCGCTGCTTCAGATTACTAATGATGCTGCCCTTGATGCCCAAGTCGAGCACTGCTACGCGGAGGGGGGCGCTGCTGTCGCCTTCAAAGTACGGTTCCTGTGTGCTTACTACCGATGACAGCTCCAGTCCGTTCATATCGGGTACATCTTGCAAGAAACTACGGATGGCTTCCTCTTCTGTCATTTCGGAGGTAATAACGGCATTCATTGCTCCCTTGTTGCGCAGATGTCGCACCAGTGCACGCGTATCTATGCCACAAATGCCTACAATGCCTGCCTTTTCGAGGTATTGTTGCAAGGCCTCGTCGGCGCTGTGGCGCGAATAAACATCGGAAAAAGTCTTAACCACCAAACCTTTGATTTGTACCTCGCCCGATTCTGCTTCATCTTTTTTAATGCCGTAGTTGCCAATGTGTGCCGTGGTATTGACAATAATTTGCCCGTAATACGAAGGATCGGTGTAGATTTCCTGATAGCCCGTCATACCTGTGTTGAAGCAGATCTCGCCGCCGGAAGTGCCTTGCCTGCCGATGGATTGTCCTTTGAAGATTGTACCGTCAGCCAGCATGAGGATGGCATCTTTGCGGGAGGAAACTTTAGGATTCATAAGTGCAAATTCAATGATGGTTTTGTAAAAAAGGGAAGTTGCCGCTTTTCAGACAACTTCCCCTTAGGTATTTATGGGGTTAGTGCACTGCGCATGTTAAATTGCAACGGCAGATTCTGCCAATACGATTACTTTATTTTGCAGCACTTCAATAACTCCGCCGTCAATTTCAAAATATTGGAAGTTGCCGTTTTGTGTGCGGATGCGCACTTTACCTTTTTCCAAAGTACTAATCAAAGGAGTGTGATTCTCCAGTACTTCGAAAGAACCCGACGTGCCGGGTACTTGGATACCCGTTGAAGTTCCTTCAAACAATTTTTTGTCGGGGGTGATAATTTCTACTTGCATGTCTGTTTTGGTTATTTTTTCGCTTCTGCCAGAAGGCGCTCACCTTTCTCAATGGCCTGCTCAATTGTACCTACCAAGTTAAAAGCTGCTTCCGGCAGGTGATCCAATTCGCCGTCTAAGATCATATTGAAGCCACGGATAGTGTCTTTGATATCTACCAGCACGCCTTTCAGGCCTGTAAAGGCTTCCGCCACGTGGAAAGGCTGGGACAGGAAGCGCTGCACACGGCGGGCGCGGTGTACAACGAGTTTATCTTCTTCAGACAATTCGTCCATACCGAGGATGGCGATGATGTCTTGCAGTTCTTTGTAGCGCTGCAGGGTTTCTTTTACGCGCTGCGCACAGTTGTAGTGCTCCTCGCCTACGATATCCGGGGTCAGGATGCGCGAAGTAGAATCCAATGGATCTACGGCAGGGTAGATACCCAACTCGGCAATTTTACGGCTCAATACCGTAGTAGCATCCAAGTGAGCAAATGTAGTTGCCGGTGCAGGGTCGGTCAAGTCATCGGCAGGTACGTAAACCGCTTGTACCGATGTGATAGATCCGCGCTTAGTTGAGGTAATGCGCTCTTGCATAGCGCCCATCTCGGTAGCCAGCGTAGGCTGATAGCCTACCGCAGAAGGCATACGACCCAAGAGAGCCGATACTTCAGAACCTGCCTGCGTAAAGCGGAAAATGTTATCAATAAAGAATAGGATGTCGCGTCCTACACCATCGCCTTCTCCATCGCCATCGCGGAAGTATTCAGCGATTGTCAGACCTGAAAGCGCTACGCGGGCGCGTGCGCCGGGAGGTTCGTTCATCTGTCCGAATACGAAGGTGGCCTGTGAATTTTTCAGTTCTTCCAGATCTACCTTAGATAGATCCCACCCACCTTCTTCCATAGAGTGCTTGAAGGCATCGCCGTACTTGATAATGCCTGCCTCGATCATTTCGCGCAATAGGTCATTACCTTCACGGGTACGCTCACCTACGCCTGCAAATACAGAAAGACCTGAATAGGCTTTGGCGATGTTATTAATCAGCTCCTGAATCAATACGGTTTTACCTACACCCGCACCACCGAACAGACCGATTTTACCGCCTTTTACATAAGGCTCAATCAAGTCAATTACTTTGATGCCTGTGTAGAGTACTTCAGAAGAGGTAGAAAGGTCTTCAAACTTAGGCGCAGCGCGGTGGATAGACATACCTTTTACTGAGGAAGGCTGCGGAATACCGTCAATTGCTTCGCCTACGACGTTAAACAAACGACCGCGAATACCTTCGCCAATTGGCATTTTGATCGGGCCGCCGGTATCAACTACGTCCATACCGCGGGTCAGACCTTCTGTACCGTCCATTGCAATGGTGCGTACGCGATCTTCGCCCAAGTGCTGCTGACATTCCAGCACGATGGTTTGTCCGTTTTCTTTGGTTACTGTAAGCGCATCGAGGATCTGGGGCAGTCTGGCACCCTCTGCCTCGAAGCTAACGTCCACTACCGGGCCGATAACTTGCGTAATTTTGCCAATATTTGCCATGAATTGTATATAAATGAATGCGTCTAAAATCCTTGGTTTTCAGGGAGCAGCAGATGCCGCTGCTCAAAGTTTCGCAAAAATAGAGTGCAATATTATTTCCTACAAATAATCTGTCATCAGATTTTCGGGAAACTGCCTGATTATCTGAATTGTGAAGGGATTTTGTTTGGAATTGATTACCTTTCACCGAGCAGCAATACCAACAAATGCCATATGGAAGATGCGGAAAATAACTGTAAGCGGCTTCTTTTTTGCAGCAAGTACAGCCGGTACCTAAGTTTGTGCGTCCTTGTGCTGTAAAACCTGTGTGCGCATCAAAATCGGGGCGACTCGCGTATATTTGAGGAAGCATTTTTGCATCCATGGATAAAAGAACGAAAATTATTGCGGGTATTTTTATCGGCTTGTCCGTGCTGGCTTCAGTGTTCAGCCTGTATGCTTACCAGCTTTTCTTCTCTGCAAATTTTCTGGTTGATAAAAAAGACAAAGCGCTCTACATCCCTACTGGGGCAAACTTTGCGCAGGTGATGGATTCGCTCAAAAAAGGCGAGTTTATCAACGACGAGATTTCGTTTCGATTTGTAGCCAAGATGCTCAACTATCAGGACGAAGGACGGATTCGCCCCGGACGCTACGTGATGACGAAGGGCATGAACAACTTAGTTGCGGTTCGCAAACTGCGGAGTGGCTCGCAAGATCCGGTGCGCGTAACGTTCAACAATGTGCGCGTCAAAAAAGATCTTGCGGGACGCATCACCCGCAACCTGATGGCAGATTCCGCCCGCTTGTTGCAAATGCTCAACGATCCTGCCGTAACGGCCAAATACGGCTTCGACACAGCAACAATTGTGGCTATGTTCATTCCCAATACCTATGAAATGTATTGGAATACTTCGGAAGAGGAGCTGCTCAAAAAAATGCAGCGCGAGTACGAGAAGTTCTGGACGGCGGCGCGTAAAGCACAAGCCGACGCACTGGGGCTGACTCCGGTGCAGGTATCTATCCTTGCTTCGATCGTTGAGGCAGAAACCAAAAAGCGCGACGAAGCGCCGCGCATTGCGGGAGTTTACCTCAATCGGTTGAATGCTAACGAAAAGCTACAGGCAGATCCTACGGTAATTTTTGCGATCGGAGACTTTGGTATCAAGCGCCTGCTGCTCAAGGACTTGCAGTACGATTCGCCGTATAATACCTACAAATACACCGGACTTCCGCCTGGGCCAATCAATGTTCCGACTTTGCAGGCCATAGAGGCGACGCTCAATCCAGAGAAGCACAATTATATGTTTTTCTGTGCCAAAGAGGACTTTAGCGGCTACCATGTCTTCGCCGAAACATTTGACCAACATTTGAAAAATGCGGCACGCTACCGCGAAGCGCTCAATCGGGCGGGAATTATGAAGTAACATGAAACTGATCGAGCGCTTTACGGGGCATCCTGCGGTTCGCAGTGTCGGGCGGCAAATCAACAACTGGCTGCGGGAGCGCAACATTCATTTTAATGATTTCCGCACCAATATTTTCATACGCGTAGGAGCGCTTTCGGCTACTATTTTTGCGTTTACCAATGTCGTTGGGCAGTCGGGTTATGCCATTACGGGGATAGGACTTGGAGGGCTGATTATTGCACAAACCCTCTGGCTGATCCGCAAAGTAGAAAATACCAATCGCGAAGTCATTAACTTCTTGAATGCCATTCGCTACGATGATTTTTCCTACCACTACCGCCCTGCTACCGAAGGCGAAACCTTTCAGGAACTGGCGGCAGCTTTCAACAACGTCGTCAGCCACTTCAGAGAAATCCGCAGCGAAAAAGAGGCGCACTACCAATACCTGAAAACAATCATCCATCACATCGGCATTGGTTTGGTTTCCTTTGATGCAATGGGCAATGTGCAGATTATGAATACTGCTGCCAAGCGCTTGTTCCAAATTACAGGCAGCGTGCGCAATATTCAGGAATTGGGCGCATTTAGCGCCGAACTGGTAGAAAAGTTTGTCCGCCTACGCACGGGCAACCGCGACCTGATCAAAATTGTACACGGCACAGAGATTATCCAATTGGCGATGTATGCCATCGAGCTGAATTTGCAAGGCAAAGAGTACAAACTCATTACGCTTCAAAATATCCACAACGAGTTGGAAGAGCAGGAGATGGATGCCTGGCAAAAGCTGATTCGCGTGCTGACGCATGAGATCATGAACTCGGTAACGCCTATTGCCTCGCTAGCCGGTACGCTGGAAGGCGAGGTAGAATATTTGCAGGCAAATAGTAAGCAACTCAACCCCGAAGATCTGGATGATATGCAAATGGCGATCAAAACCATTCAGCGCCGCAGCGAGGGGCTGATTCGTTTTGTGAGCGATTTCCGCAATCTTACCCACGTACCGATCCCGCGATTTAAAAATGTGCCTGTACACGAGATTTTTACGCACGTAGTTACACTGATGGAGCCGGAGATGCGAGCAAGTGAGATTAGCTGTCGGGTAGATATAGAACCGCATTCGCTCATGATTACGGCAGACCGCGAAATGATCGAGCAAGTACTAATCAATATCGTTAAGAATGCTATTCAGGCACTTAGCGATGTGGAGCGCAGCGATGGGCGACAAATTATTCTGATAGCGCGTTTTGACGAGAAAAGCCATCCCTTTATTATCGTGCGCGACAACGGGCCGGGCATAGACCCCGATGCTTTGGAACGCATTTTTATTCCATTTTTTACCACCAAAAAATCAGGTTCGGGCATTGGTTTGAGCCTTTCCCGACAAATCATGCGTTCGCACAAAGGCTCCCTGACTGTACACTCGGTCGTGGGCGAGGGTACGGATTTTATTCTGAAGTTTTGATTGCAGGGCATCTACCTGCTCATTGCATACTCAATAATTTTCCTGTCAGTTTCAAACGGGCGCAGCGCATCCATTCCCATTGCCTGCACCGCTTTGGCAATCAGTTGGCGCTCGTCGTTGGGTACAGGCTGCTTATCCCGATGAAAAAAGTAGCGTCCCGCATCCAGCATCGCCTGCAGCGGAATCAGTCCGACAAGCTCCGAACCTGTAACGCTCGTTCCATAATCGAGCGCCGTCTTGCTGATTTCTTCGTAAGCAATATGAATAGGCGTAACATCAATGTCAATCAGATTAGTAGAAATTTGCGCACACTGATAGGCAGGCATCAACCAGCCAATGGCGCGAACTGCCGGCAGTTTACCTGCGATAAATTGCTTTTCAGGATAGGAATTACCGGGCAGCCGCCGTCCTGAGGTGCGTACTGCAGCCGCAATAGCCTTGGCGATAGCAACATCCTGTGTAGCTAAGTTGCAGTTCCATGCCACCAAGAATTTACGCGCCCCGATAACCGTAGCACCGCACTTGGGCTGAAAGGTTTTCGGCCCAAAATCAGGGTGCAATTTTAGCATCCGCAATGCAAGCCCTTCGTACTCGCCTTTGCGCAAGAAGGGCAGGCTGCGGCGTTCTTCCGACGAAGCCGCATACTCGTAACAATAAACAGGAATTTGCAACTCGTTGCCGACGCGGTGGGAAAGTCTGTGTGCCAACTGCACCGTTTCCTCCATGCTGATATGATGCAGCGGCACGAGCGGGCATACGTCCGTAGCGCCAATGCGCGGATGCGCCCCGCTGTGCCGGCGCATGTCTATCAGATCGGCTGCGGTAGCTATCGCACGAAAGGCCGCTTCGCAAACTGCTTCGGGCGGGCCTACAAAAGTCATAACCGTTCTGTTCGCATCGTAGCTGCTGTCTACTTCCAAAAGCTGGACTTCAGCTACTGACTTGATGGCGGCTGCAATAGCCTGAATAGTTTGCTCGTTGCGCCCCTCCGAAAAGTTGGGAATACATTCTAAAAGCGGTTCTTTCATGCGATTGGGCGAAAAATATATTTACTTTAGTTCCTTGAGTAAAGTTTCAACCGCCTTTTCCAATTGCTGGTCGCGCCCTTTGGAGACGGTGCCGTATTCGTTGGCAATCCAGCCGGACAGAGATAGCAAAAGGGTAGCAAGTATTCTCATGCGTTATAGGATTGAGCAATCAAAAAATAGTAGGTAGGTTGAAACTGCAATATCGCTATTCTTAGGCGCTTTGCAAGCATCAGTTGGCCGTCTTGTTGTTTATTATCAGTTATTCACCCGCACAGGCCGCTATTGTTTTTACATCACAATAAGTCCGCTGCCCCAAAGCCGCCTCCGCCGGGCGTGTGCAGGCACAGCAAATCGCCCGACTGAACAACTGCACGGTCTATACCTTGTAAGGGGATGATTTCTCCATTGGTGCGGACTAACCACTGCCTGCCGGGTTGTCCTGCTTCGCCACCTGATAGTCCGTAAGGTACTTCCCTGCGATGCTGGGTAATCAGGCTTAATGCCACAGGTTCTAAAAAGCGAATATGCCGCTCAATGCCATTGCCGCCGCGCCATTTGCCTTTTCCTCCCGAATTGGGGCGAATAGCAAAACGCTCTACGCGCACAGGGTAGCGCTTTTCCATGATTTCCGCATCGGTAATGCGCGTATTGGTCATGTGGCAGTGAACAGCATCTGCGCCGTTGAAGCCTTCCAATGCGCCGCTGCCGCCACCAATAGTCTCATAATAGCCGAACGAATCGTTTCCGAAAATCAGGTTGTTCATAGTGCCTTGACTGCAAGCAGCCAGCGCCAGCGCTTTGAGCAGCGTATCGGTCAGTCGCTGGCTGACTTCGGTATTGCCGCCCACAACGGCAGGGCATTGCGCAGGATTTGCCGTAAAATCAGGATTGAGCAACGAAGCTTTGGGCAAATGCAGTTCCACCGATTGCATCAGTCCCTCGTTGAGCGGCACGTGTTCATGCGGCAACTTGGCGGCAATCAGCAGGCGCAGGACGTAAATCACGACGCTGTTCACAATCGCAGGAGTTGCGTTGAGGTTACCCGCGTGTGTGGCTGCTGTTCCGCTGAAATCAATGCTTACTTTATCATGGCTGATTTGGATGCGGGCGCATAGCGGACTGCCATCATCTAAGTATTCCGTAGCGGCAAACGATTGCGCGGGCAGTTGCCGCAAACTCCGCAATAGGCAGTTGTGTGCGTATTGTTTCAACAGCTGCATGTAGCGCCGAACCTGCGCCGCTCCGTACAGGCTGCAAAGCTGTTGCAAGCCGCCGATGCCCGCCTGAATAGAAGCCAATGCCGCCTGCAAATCGGCGATATTTTCGTGTAGCGCACGGGTCGGATAGGGCGCTTCGGTGAATAATTGCTGCATCGCAGCCCATTGCGGCATACCGTTTTTGACTAAATAGGCAGGGGCAATTACTACGCCTTCCTCTGCCAGCGAACGGGCATCGGGCGGCATAGAACCCGGACGCGAGCCACCGATTTCGGCGTGGTGCGCACGGTTGGCAACGTAGCCGACCAATTCGTTATCAAAAAAAACGGGCGCAATGAGCGTTACATCGGGCAGGTGCGAGCCGCCAAACGCAGGGTGATTGGTAACAACAACGTCGCCTTTTTGCATAGGCAAAGCCTTGCGCACCTCGCGCACACATACGCCCAAGCTGCCCAGATGCACGGGTACGTGCGGCGCATTGACAACTAATTCGCCGTCGGCATCCAGCAGGGCGCAGGAAAAATCCAATCGCTCTTTCACATTCACCGAAAAGGCAGTGCGTTGCAGCAAGGCTCCCATTTCATTGGCAACTGCCGTAAATCGGTTAGAAAACAGTTCCAGCGCAGCAGCTTCGGGTGCTTGCGCCTGATGAGTCGGCTGATTATCCGAAGCATACAGCGCAACATCGCCGTTGTTCAACACTTCCATTTGCCAATGTGCAGGCACAAAAACGGTGTGATAATCGCTCAAAAGAATGGCGCTGCCTTTTGCCGTTGTGCCTGCGGGCAGCTCATCGGTGCGAAAAACGGCAGCCTCGCGGTAATATGCTGAGGCAGAAACTTCCCGCCGCTGCTCATTTGCTTGCGGCGAAGGCAGGGAGCGATGCTGCGGAACGGCTGCTGTGAGCCACAAAGCAACAACTTCTATTTGCTCATCGGCGGTGTGTTCGGGGAAATAGCCGTAGAGTTTCGTGTAGGCTTGCCGGAACTTTTGCCCTGCCGAATGCTGCGTTTCGTCTGCCTGTAAATCAATGGAAATGGCGCTTTCCTGCCCTTTGAGCCGCATTTCGACGCTGATTTCCCGTATGTGAATAAGTTCTTTGCTCAAATTTTGGGCAAGCAGCGGCTGCATTGCCTCTTCTTTGATATGTGTAAAAACCTGATGCCAACGGGCGAAAAATTGCGGCAGCGGCTCCATGACTTGCTGCGCCTGCGTGTGAGCAATGTCCGTCTGCCCGATGCCATAAGCGCAAAACAGCCCCGCATAGCGCGGAACAAGGATGCGGCGAATGCCCAGCAGGTCTGCTACTTCGCAAACGTGCTGCCCGCCCGCGCCTCCGAAGGCGAGCAGTGTATAGTCGGCAGGATTTTCGCCCTTGCGCGTAGTAATCAAGCGAATGGCTTCTGCCATTTTTTCATTGGCTAATTGCAGCAGCGTTGCAAGCAGGGTTTCGCGGTTGATGTGCTGCCCTGTTGCGTCGGCTATCTGATGTTGTAGCTGCGCCAGTGCCTGTTCAGCGGCGGTTTCGCTGATGGGAATAGAAAAATTTTGCGGCAACAGCCTGCCCGATAGCAGATTTACGTCAGTAATGGTGAGCGGGCCGCCGTTGCCATAGCAAGCCGGTCCGGGGAATGCGCCCGCGCTGTGCGGCCCAACGGCCAGTCTGTGTCCGTCAAAAGAGCAGATAGAGCCACCGCCTGCGGCTACAGTTTCAATCGCTACGGCGCGGCTCATCAGCAAAAGTCCGCCAACCTGCACCTCGTTTGTCCATTCGGGAGCGCCGTTCACGCGGGCTACGTCGGTGCTTGTGCCGCCCATATCAAAGGTAATGTGTTTGGCAAAGGCACTGCCCTGTGTGTGCTTCCACGCGCCGATTACACCTCCCGCAGGCCCGCTCAAAAGGCTGTCCTTAGGCTGAAATTCGCGATAACGGCTCAAATTGCCGTTGCTGCTCATCAGGCGCAACGCTGCCATTTGTTTGCCGATTGATTCCAGATAAGACATCAGCACAGGGGCAAGCGCCGCATTGGCAAGGGCAGTTTGCGTCCGCCACTCGTATTTAATCAAAGGCAAAAGCGCCGCCCCCGAAGAAACATAGGTAAATCCTGCTGCTGTCAATGCTGCTGTAAGTTGCTGCTCGTGTTGCGGGTTCAGGTAGCTGTGCATCAGCGAAACCGCGACAGACTGCACTCCCACATGCCGCAATTCATCAATCACTCGTTTGATTTCAGTTTCGGTAAGTGGGTGAATAATATTTCCTTCGGCATCTATCCGCTCTTCAATTTCCAGCACGACATGCGGCGGCAGGGCAGGTTTTTGGATGCGCAGTGCAAAAATATCGGGGCGTTGCTGGCTGCCAATCCGCAGCAAATCGGCAAAGCCTTTGGTAACTATAAGTGCAGCAGGTGGGGTTTTGGCTTCCAGCAGTGCATTTGTGCCTTTCGTTGTTCCCAATCGCATGGCAATTGGCGGCAACGGCTTGTCCAAAGGCGTATGTGTCAGCAAACGCGCTGCCAGCAGGGGCGCTTCTTCGTGGGCAGTGAGTTCAAACAGCGTTCCGGCAGCTACAGGCGTGGTTTCGCTCAAATTCGCCTGCACGAACAAAAGCCCTTCGGCAAGCCGACTGCCCGCGATGGCGTACGCGCTTCCGCCAGGCAGCAGTCGCAATGTATATCCCTCAAAAATATCTTGGGAAAAAGGAAACCGCACTTGCCAGATGTTGCCATCGGCTTGCAAAACAGTACCGCGCAGCACACCGCTGCTCAATACTTTGCAGGTGTGCCATTCATTTTGCGGGGAAAGCGCCACGCAGTCGGTGAAAGTGCCGCCCGTATCTGCCCAAAGATGCCAGTGATTGCTCATATGCTTGTATTTGGCGCATAATATACCCGCAGAATTTGTGCGGCGATGCCTATGCGATTGAAAAATTGCAGCCAGAAATACTGCTGCGCTGCCAGATGATCATTTTCCGATTTGACTTCCACAAAGAAAAAATCGCTTTCATTCCACACGAGCAAATCGGGAAAGCCTCGTGCGTTTTCCTTCGGATGGCGAGCGATTTGCAGCAGCACCTCGCGGATTTGCTCCCAATTCAGGCGGGAAAAGTACAATTCTGCTAAGGGAAGAAAAGCCTCGTGCCAGCCAATAAATGCGTTTACCATCCCCTCCTGCTGCCGATAGCATTGCTGCGCATAGTCCCACGCAGCGGCGCTGTCAGCAAACCGATTGAGCTGTACATGAATCGCCTCCTGCCGATGGCGGTAAAAATCGCCGTGAAAAAGATCGGTCGGGTGGCGTTGCAGCGGGTGGTGGATAAACTGCGGGCTGTCGTACAACACCTCCCACAGCATCAAACCAAAAAGCCCGCGCCAAACATAGTTTTCACAATGAATGGCATTAAAGCCTTGCGCCCGATAATGCCGTATTACTCCGCCCTCCACATAGTTTTTATGGCTTGCCTCTATTGTGATGGCAGGCGCATTGAGCAGTTGCTCAGTTACAGTTTTGCGGAAAGTAGCTTTGACTTGCGTATGACGACGGATAAAATCCTCTGCAAACAGTTGCTCATCTGCCGTTTGCGGATGCGCGGCTATTGCCATACAAAGCGCCAGCGCCTCTTCAGTAGCTCCTTGGCGATGCAGGATACGCACGCAGCGCTCGCGGGCAGGTGGCTTTTCGGTATTTCTGTAAACGGAAAGCGCCTCGTTGGGCAATTTGTTTTTTTCTAACCATTCGCCCAGCCGCAGGCAAAATTTATCGAATATAGGAAAGGCAAAAGCCGGTTTTGGCAACTCGTCGAACCATGCGAAAATGGCTTGTGGAGCTACACCATATTGTACCAATTGCTTAAAATGGCGGTAGTTCCAATGGACGGCAAAATGCTCCTGCGCTTCCTGCGCCGAATGTGCCAGCGGGGTAAGCTGGGTTTCGTCCCAATCGTGAAACTGCGCGTTTCCCAAGTCGCGGATAACAAACTGCGACATATTTTTCTGCTCTAAGTTTCCGAAAAACAGGAACGTCCAAAAAGCAAGCTCCCGCTCTGCAAGTTGCCGGATCAGTTCAAAATGCGGACGGAAACAGCCTCGATAGTTCTGTAAAAAGATCATTAAATCGCTTTTGCGAACTTTCTTAGGCGCAAAAGGCGGCGGCTCATCGAGGGCGGCGCACAACTGCTCCAATCGCACTTTGGTCAGGCTTTGTAATGCTTCGGCTCGCAGCAACTCATTGCTGATAGCAAGCGGCATGATGCGCTCGATCAACTTGCTTTGGCACAATTCGTCTAAGGCCGCCGCCGGTGCGGTAATTTCGGCATATTGAAGTTCTTCGGGTAAAAAGAAAACAGGTTTGCGGTTCGCGATCCGGATATACATACATTGCGCCTCGTAGGAAAGCGCCCGAAAAGTAGCCTCGAAGCGCCGCGCCTCCGCATCGGCAAAATCCGCATAGCGCTGCCCTGCAAAATCCAATATGTAGCGGAAATAGTGCAGGTAATAGTCGGGCGGCAGTTCCAGTGTATTTTTCGGCGTACCCATTACAGGCAAAAATAGAACATATCTATATACCAATTTCTTACACTAAATTTGTTGGACTGAATTAAAATCCGTTTGACCGATGAGCTACCGCATAGAACGCGATACGATGGGCGAGGTACAAGTACCTGCCGATAAATACTGGGGTGCACAAACCGAGCGCTCGCGCAATAATTTTAAAATCGGACCGGAAGGCAGTATGCCCAAGGAGGTGATTTATGCTTTTGCCTATCTGAAAAAAGCCGCTGCCCTCGCCAATTATGAATTGGGTGTACTTTCCAAAGATAAGTGCGATTTGATTGGTAAAGTCTGCGACGAAATTTTGGAAGGTAAGTTAGATGATGAGTTTCCGCTTGTGATCTGGCAGACAGGCTCGGGCACCCAAAGTAATATGAACGTCAACGAAGTGATTGCCTATCGCGGACACGTGATCAGCGGCGGCAGCCTCAACGATGAAAAGAAAGTGCTACACCCCAACGACGACGTCAACAAGTCGCAGTCGTCTAACGATACTTTCCCGACCGCTATGCACATTGCAGCCTATAAGCAGGTGATGGAAGTAACTATTCCGGGTATGCAGCGCCTCCGCGACAGCCTTGCAGCTAAAGCACAAGCCTTTATGCCGATCGTTAAAACAGGTCGCACGCACTTCATGGACGCAACTCCGCTTACACTGGGTCAAGAGTTTAGCGGCTATGTACAACAAATTGACATGAGCATCCGCGCCATTAAAAATGCGCTGGAAGCGGTGCGCGAATTGGCACTCGGCGGAACTGCCGTTGGCACAGGGCTGAATACGCCCAAAGGCTATGACGTATTGGTTGCTCAAAAAATCGCTGATTTGACAGGTTATCCTTTTATAACAGCACCCAATAAATTCGAAGCGCTGGCAGCCCACGATGCAATGGTAGAACTAAGCGGCGCACTGAAGCGCGCGGCAGTAGCCCTGATGAAAGTAGCCAACGATATTCGGATGTTGTCTTCAGGCCCGCGCTGCGGCATCGGCGAAATCATCATTCCCGACAACGAGCCGGGCTCGTCTATCATGCCGGGCAAGGTAAACCCTACACAGCCCGAAGCACTGACCATGGTTTGCGCCCAAGTTATCGGCAACGACGTAGCCGTAAGCGTAGGCGGCTCTATGGGACATTTCGAACTTAACGTATTCAAGCCGCTAATTGCAGCCAACGTATTGCAATCTGCCCGCTTGCTGGGTGATGCCTGCGTTTCCTTTGCTGAGAAGTGCGCAGACGGCATCGAGCCTAACCACGAGGTCATTGCCCGCCATCTGGAAAACTCGTTGATGCTTGTTACTGCACTCAACCCGCACATAGGCTACGACAACGCGGCTAAAATTGCCAAAAAAGCACATAAAGAAGGCATCTCGCTCCGCGAAGCTGCCCTTGCGCTGGGTTTGCTCACCAACGAGCAGTACGACCAGTGGGTAGTACCCCGCGATATGGTAGGCAGTCTGCAATAAATTTTGTTTTTGGCTTAATATATGCTACTTTATCCGGCAGCAAAGTATTGATTCACACCAACCAAAGCCCAAGTTATGAAACCGGTTTACGTCTTTTTTCTGTTTGCTTTTTTAAGTTCGATAATTGTGCTACCCGCTGCGGCGCAGCAGAAAAAAAATAACGATAAAAAAAGCAAGGAAGAAGTGAAAAAGTGGAAGAAGAAAAAGAACGAGCTAGATCCGCTTGCCTACCGCGACTTAGTCAACAGCAAGGCTGAACTGATAGGCGAAAATGAAGGCATGAAGCGTCAGTTGGTCAACATGGGTAAAATTATTGCCGATAAAGATGCAGAAATAGAAGCGCTTCGCAACGAACTGGAAGCTGCACGAAGCGGCGGTAGCAACGGCAGCATCAGCCGCGACGAAAACGAGGTAGAAGGCTCTTATTCAGAATACACCAAAGGCGTGTGGTATCGTGTGCAAGTAGGTGTTTACAGCAAAATAGACGCAAGCATGTTCAAAGACAACAACAAGAACTTTGCTGTAGAACAAGATGCCGACGGCGCATTCAAATACACTCTTGGTCATTTCCGCGACTACTGGGAAGCTGATAACTTCAAAAGATACCTGCGCAAAATGGGGGTAAAAGATGCGTGGATCGTTGCCTATAAAGACAACCAACGCATGAACATCAGAGATGTGTTGGAGGCCAAAGACATCGAGAAAATACAAAATGCCAACAAACAATAACCCCTGCCTATGCCTGTCATACAAACCGTAGGCATTAGCAAGGTTTTCAACAGCGGCGCAACTAATGAAGTCAAAGCCCTGACCGACATTAGCTTAACGATTGAAGCAGGTGAATGTGTGCTCTTATCCGGCCCTTCGGGTTCGGGCAAGAGCACGCTGCTTTCTATCCTTGCCTGCCTTGCCAAACCTACAGAAGGTGCTTATTATTGCTTAGACAAACAGGTCTCTCGCTGGTCGGAGAAATTTCTGACGCGCTTTCGCCGCCGGCATATCGGTATGATCTTTCAGCAGTTTCACCTCATACGCGGGCTGACAGTTCGTGCCAATATTGCAGTGCCCCTCGTTCCCAGAGGCATCGAACATGGCAGACTCAAGCAAGCCGTAGAAAAGGCAGCCGAAAATGCAGGCATTGCACATAAATTAGACTTCCCCATAGAAAAGCTATCAGGCGGGGAGCAACAAAGAACCGCTATTGCACGGGCTTTGGTTGCTGATCCGTCTATTCTGTTTGCCGATGAGCCTACTGCGCACTTAGACAGCCGTACCGCTGCTGCGGTGTTGGATGTATTGCAGGCACTTAAAACAGCAGGCAAAACCATCATTATCACCTCACATGATCCACTGGTGCAGCAACATCCGATTATTGACAACAAACTGTTGCTCAAAGACGGTAAACTGATCTGATTATCAAAATCATTTGCACGAAACCGATACAGAACAGGCTTATCAACTTTTCGTCAGCAGTTTATCCATTACCCGCAGCAAAGGCGATAAGCCCGGCGGAGCGATGAACTGGTTCCAGCCTCGCAGATCTATCTTGAGGCATTGAATACCTTTGAGCGTCTCAAGCAGCCGAAGCGCTCTATGGCTGCTCTGATGATCAACATTGCCAACCTGAAACAACAAATAGGCGATACAAAGACAGTAGTATTGGACAGTTTATACTCGCGTGCCTTTCGGATTGCTACACAACTCTGCGATACCTCGCAAATCATAGGAATGGCCTACAGTCGCAATACTTACCTGATGAGGATGCAGATCTATGAAGAGGCAATGACGTACCTCAAAGAAGCTATGGCTCTCAGCAAATCGGCCAAATTAGCGATTGAAGAGGCCAATCTGATCACTCAAATAGGAATTTTGCTCAGTAAGCAAGGTAGAATAGCAGAAGCTACTGCCGTGCTCGAGGGTGCAGCATTAAACTACGAAACCGCGGGGAATCCTATCATGGCGATCTATCCGCCGGATGAGTTGTCTAATATTTATTTGTTACAAGGAAACTACGCAAAGGCGATTGCTACAGGTGAGAAAGCGCTTTACCTGAAGCGCGATGATTTAAATTTTAAATTCACTTTCCCTCGTATCTACGGTAATTTGGCAGAAAGCTACCTAAAAATCGGACAGCCTGATAAGAGGTCAGACAAAATGCTATGGATCTGCTGAAAGAAGGGCAAATCTCTAACCGAAAAACCACCATTATGACTGCCTATAAATTCCTTTATCAGGCAGACTCTCTTACAGGCGATGTCAAAAGCGAAATTAACTGGCTGACAAAGTAAAAGTATCCGTTATTGCATAACTTTATCTTTCAAAAGTTTGCATGATTCATTTGCAGACCTCATTTTTTCGTAATTTTGCCGTATGGAGCACGCCTATAATATCCTTTTGTACTATTGCTATACGCAGATAGCTGACCCTGAACTCTTTCGCGACGAGCATCACGAACTGTGCCTGTCGCTGAATCTGCGCGGGCGCATTATTGTTGCTGCTGAAGGACTGAACGGCACAGTTTCCGGGCTGAAGGCAGACACAGAGCGTTACATGGAGGCAGTGAAGGCAGATCCTCGCTTTGCTGGCATTGACTTTAAGGTAGAGCCTTACCACAAGCATGCGTTTGCCAAATTGCACGTGCGCGTCAAACCTGAAATTGTCCATTCTGACCTGCACCACATCAACCCTATGCAAAAAACAGGGGTACATCTTTCCCCTTCAGAATTCAAACAACTCAAAGACGCAGAGGATGTTGTGATTCTGGACGTGCGCTCTAACTACGAGCATGCCGTCGGCAAATTCAAGAATGCAGTTACCTTAGACATCGAAAACTTCCGCGATTTTCCTAAAAAGATCAGCGAATTAGAGCAGTTCAAAGGCAAAAAGATTATTACTTACTGCACAGGCGGAATCAAGTGCGAAAAAGCAAGCGCTTACCTACTCGAACAAGGGTTCGATAATGTATATCAGTTACACGGCGGGATCATCAAATACGCTATCGAAGAAGGCGGCGAGGATTTCGAAGGCAAATGTTATGTCTTTGACGGTCGCGTAGTTGCAGATGTTAACAAAGTAAACCCGAAGATTATTTCCAAGTGCTATATTTGCGGCATCGAATGCGACCGCATGGTCAACTGTGCTAATGCGGATTGCAACATCCACGTCCCGATTTGTGAAAAATGCGGTTGGGAAATGGAGGGTGCCTGCTCGACTGCATGCAAAGCGCATCCGAGAAAACGCCCCTACGACGGTACAGGCTATTATGCAAAAGCAACCAACGGCTACAACCCGTACCTGAACGCCAAACGCGCTAAAAAGAAGGTTTCAGGAGCAGATTGCCTTACCGAGTAACGGCAGACCAAAGCGTCTTTACTCTACTAACGCGAGTTATTTGCGAATAACTTGATAATCAACTACTTGCGAATCAAGAGAGGAAAAATTAAGGATTAGCGAAAAACGGCTAACTTTGGATTTGCACTTTAAAGCTTTTTTTCGATGATGTACTTAGCCACATCGAGTTCCATAGCTAAATTGGCGTACATGCGTTTGAGACGCGCATTTTCTTCTTCCAGTTCCTTGATTCGCTTCAATTCACCGGCCTTCATACCACCGTAGTGCCGTCGCCATTTGCACAGACAATCCTTGCTTATCCCGTAGGTACGGGTAAGCTCTTCAACTGTCTTGCCACCGTCGAACTCCTTGAGAATCGCGGCAATCTATGCAGGGGAAAATTTGCTCTTTTTCATCTGATAACGTTTTAAAGGTACTGCTTTTTTGCCTACTTCTCAAACGTACTACTTTTGGGGGAGCTTATAACTGCATATTTGTTAGAGCCATGCATAACCAACACCTGAAGTTCTCACCCTATAACGTCAGCACGCAAAATTGAGTTTTGAGATAGCTTGAATTAGTTGCTTACGAATCAAGAGAGGAAAAAAGTAAGGATTAGCGAAAAACGGATAGCTTTGGATTTACACTTTTCCTGACTTCCGCAGAAAAAACGACGCTAATTTACAACTATTTGATAATTAGACATTTGCAATTTTTCAATTTGTATTTTGGGTGTCCCAGAGGTTGGATTCATACCTTTGAGGCATGTTTGTATGCAAAAAGCCCAACAA